>CAXRKA010000061.1:0-2967 GCA_964231155.1 Alphaproteobacteria bacterium
TCAATCGTCTCATCATCTATGAATGGGCGAATTGTATCAGAAAAATGGTCATAGGGTGTATTGTCATCATCCGTATCCAATATAATCTCCGCACCATTCTCAATGGCATGAAGATAACCTATGTTTTTACGACAGTAATGATTGAATGGGTGTTCTCTAGCCGATTCAAATGCTGAATTAACCTGATCTTCCCATGAGTAAAACTCAATTTTTTCTGTCGATTGAAGTGCCGGTGATTTCTTATCACCAACATATAAAACTTGCCAATCTTCCAGTTCAGCAAACGCTTCAACAGCTTCTGTATATTCATTAATACTTGTAATAACAATTGTTCTATTCACTTTTGTTCCTTCATTTAATGTTGACTTTAACTGGTGGATAAACACCTAAAACATCGCGACGTGATGATAAAAACCAATCATCTGTATTGTAGTCAGCTATCTCAAGGCTAATCATATTATTATTATAAAATACGCCATGTCCAGATTTTGCTAGCCCCATACCAACACTATAAAAACCAGGTGGCAATAGGCTTTTCTTCCAAGCGACTGAAATCTGTGTTGTGCCACATTTTAAATCTTTGACCAGTGCCGAAAGAGTACAAATACGGCTCATTTTACTATTAAAAATCTGGATACCAATAAAGACATCTTGATGTGGTTTCGTACTATCTAACTCGACCTCAAAATTCAGAGGCTTTTGATAGCCCAGTTTTTTAAGGTCGTTGGTGGATTTGATATAGTTGATTTTTAAACCGGGTAGATTGGTTTCAAACGAGCTGGATGTTCGAGATTGTGGCAAAACTTGCTTCGTATAAACATCTAACACCTTATCTGTAGGCCCGTCTTCGACTAGTGTACCATGATTAAGAAGCATGCATCGCTCTGTTAGTGTCTGGATTGCACCCATATTATGGCTCACGAAGAGAACCGTACGACCCGTTTGAGACACATCTTTCATTTTATCCAATGATTTTTTGCGGAACTCGGCATCTCCAACAGACAAAACTTCATCAACGACCAATATCTCTGGATTAAGAAAAGCAGACACAGCAAAAGCAAGTCTGACACGCATCCCGCTTGAATAACGCTTCACCGGTGTTTCTAAAAATTCCTCAACACCTGCAAAGTCCACAATAGCATCAAAATTAGCGTCAATTTCTCGCTTGCGAAGCCCCAAAATAGAGCCATTAAGATAAATATTCTCACGCCCAGATAATTCTGGATGAAAACCTGTCCCAACCTCAAGCAATGAGCCAACACGGCCTTCGATGTCAACATACCCTTCCGTGGGTTCTGTAATCTTTGAAATCAGTTTTAAAAGTGTGCTTTTACCCGCACCATTGTGTCCGATAATACCCACGATCTGTCCCTTAGGAATATCAAAACTAATGTCATCTAGAGCTTTAAACCAACGGCGACGGTCAAGTTGATTGGGATCCTTACCTTGTCCAAAGAGTTGTTTGAATTGTTTTGTTACTGTTTCGCGTATCGTCAAATAAGATTCAAGCTGTCCCAAACGATAGGATTTACCCAAGCCACGCGCTTGAATAGCATATTCACTCTCTTGAAGTTTTCTTCTTGCCATTAGATCACATCCACCATTGTCGTTTGCATGCGCTGGAAAAACAATAATCCACCAAGCAAGAGAGCAAAAAGAGCCCCAATTGAAACCACCATCATCATCATATCTGGCTGTGTATCTGTGCCCAAGAGCGACCAACGCATGCCATCAACCACGCTGACCATAGGATTAAGGGCATAAACAAGGCGCCATTTTTCTGATATCTCACTGGATGAATAAGCAATTGGTGACGCCCACATCCAGGCTTGTGTTAAAAACGGGAGAACATAGCGTATATCTCTATACATCGCATTGAGTACGGAGAACCATAGAGAGACAGACAATGACGCCAGTAAGCCTAAAGCAATAAAAATCGGTACCATATAGGCATTAGCACTAGGAACAATCCCATAGTAAACTATCATTCCACCTAAGATGGCCGAGGCAATCAAAAAATCAACAAAAGCACTCCCAATACTTGCTGAGAGAATAATCAATCGTGGACAATACACTTTGGTTACAAGCTCTTTATTGATTGTCAGACTCATACTGGCATCAGTTAAAGACCTCGAGAACAATTGCCATGGTAAAAGGGCACAAAACGTAAATATAGGATATGGCAAGCCATCGGAGGACAGCTTGGCAACATTACTAAAAATCAAGGTAAAGACCACCATCATCAAGACAGGCTGTATGATCGCCCACAAAAGCCCCAGCATTGTTTGCTTATAGCGAACCTTAATATCACGCATGGTCAAAACAGCCAAAAGCTCGCGATAGTCCCAGAGCTCTTTAAAATCAGGTAACGAAAATGGTTTCGACGGTTGTATACGTGTCTTAGTCATAGTACTGATAATCTATAATTTTTTATAAAAATTATCCCAAATCAATGTTCATACAGTTGATACCACTAGAGGGTCTGACTTGTCCACACTTAAAACACTCAAAAATGACACCATTGTATGCTGAAAGACTCTGCAGATGATATTTCAAATTTATCAGATGGGCTTGAAAAATCTATGAGTAGTTCCTTATTAAAAATCCTAGTTAACAGTTCCGATAAAGATCAAATCACTTAAAAAACAACTGCACTTATCTTTTCAGAGATGAATTTATTGGTAAACAGAAAATTAATAAATAGCAAATAAAGTTTTAACATGTCATTTTCAAAAATTCTAAATTTTACACTAAGTACTGTAATTATTTTTTGATTTGGCTGTCTCGCCTACCGTAGTTACTTTATTTATAATTGTTAACAAGGTAGAGGGTGACCTAATTAAAGTTGCCAAAGAGAATCTGATTGTACTAAGATTCTAAAAAATTTTTGACCCAATTTAGGAGGGAAAACATGAAAAAAATTCTACTTACATCCACCTGTGGTCTTGCAGTTCTAATGTACTCGGC
>CAXRKA010000062.1:0-2808 GCA_964231155.1 Alphaproteobacteria bacterium
CGGACTTTATCACCGTATTTCTCGCCAAAGAGTGCACGTGCGCCAGATTCCATCGCCTCATCTGTGCTCATCTCTTGGGTGATCACTTCTGAATTTTCACGGATCTTTTGATTGACCAAAGTGTTGATATCTCGGATCTGTGCTTGTGTAATCGGATCAGGGTGAGAAATATCAAAGCGCGTACGATCTGGGGTTTGCAGTGAACCTTTTTGAGCTACATGATCCCCTAGAACGCGGCGCAAAGCCTCGTGTAGCAAATGCGTAGCTGAATGATGCGTTTCAATCTTTTTGCGACGCTGTTCATCCACTTGAGTACAAACATCCCCTGCAACGACTTTTCCTGATTTTACAGTTCCATGATGCAGGTATACGTCATTGAGTTTAGTCGTATTGGTCACGGTAAATTCAAAGTTTTTACCACTTAAAACACCCGTATCGCCAATCTGTCCACCACTCTCGGCATAAAGTGGTGTTTGATTAAGAATAACAACACCGTCTTCTCCCTCGCTTAATGTGTCTTGCTGTGCAAAAGCTTTATCACTGATTGACACAATCTGAGCATCAGATTGCATCACTTCGTAACCTAAAAATGTTGTGGCAGCTTGCCCTTGGGTCAATTTGATCGCATCAGCATTCGATGCTGTGTCACCACTGCCAGACCACGCTGCCCGGGATTGTTCTTTTTGCTTTTGCATTGCCGCGTCAAATCCATCACGATCAACAGTGTATCCATCCTTGCGTAAGATATCTTCTGTCAGGTCTAACGGGAAGCCATGTGTGTCATAAAGCTCAAAAGCAACATCACCAGGAAGTGTTTTATTTTTTCCAATTTTATCAATGACCTTTGATAAAATACCTAAACCATTATCTAAAGTAGATCGGAAGCGCTCTTCTTCATTCTTAAGGCCATCAATGATGGACGCCTGAGCACGTCCTAGCTCTGGATAGGCTTCGCCCATTTGTGTATTCAATTCATTAAAAAGCCTATGCATCAGTGGCTCTTTTGCACCCAATAAATGGGCATGGCGCATGGCGCGGCGCATAATACGTCGAAGAACATAACTACGCCCTTCGTTGCCTGGCATAACCCCATCAGCCATAAGGAAAGCGCTTGAACGCAGATGGTCAGCAATCACACGCATAGACATCAAATCCTCACCCTTTGGTGACTTGCCTGTTTTATTGGCGATATCATCCACCAGTGCTTTAAATAGGTCTGTGTCATAGTTATTATGCTCACCTTGCAATACAGTTGCAATACGTTCCAAGCCCATACCGGTATCAATGGACTGGCTTGGCAGATCAATGCGTGTGCCATCAGCCTGTTGCTCATATTGCATAAAGACAAGATTCCAGATCTCCATGAAGCGATCACCATCTTCTTCTGGTGTCCCTGGAGGGCCACCTGGGATATCTGGACCATGATCATAGAAGATTTCTGTGCAAGGGCCACAAGGGCCTGTATCGCCCATAGACCAAAAGTTATCACTCGTATCAATGCGAATGATTTTGTCATCCGACAGGCCGGCAATACTCTTCCAGAGCTTAATGGCCTCTTCGTCAGTGTGGTAAACGGTTGTCAAAAGCTTATCTTTTGGCAAGCCAAAATCCTTAGTCAGTAATTCCCAAGCAAATTTGATAGCATCCTCTTTAAAGTAATCACCAAAGGAAAAGTTTCCTAGCATTTCAAAGAATGTATGATGGCGTGCCGTATATCCAACATTTTCTAAATCATTGTGTTTTCCACCAGCACGAACACATTTTTGTGATGAAGCCGCACGAACATAATCCCGCCTCTCTTTGCCTGTGAATACATCTTTAAACTGTACCATACCTGCATTGACAAAGAGCAATGATGGATCATTTTGAGGCACAAGTGGTGCCGAATCCACAGATTCATGGCCTTGAGATTTAAAATAATCCAGAAAGGTTTGACGAATTTGATTAATCGTTTTGGTCATAGGGCATCCTTATATTTCAATAAATACTATAAGCCTAAGAATTAAAGCGCAAGCGCCTTTACCAATTAAAAAACCCCGGTAAACAACCGGGGTTCTCATTCATTTTAGTTTATCAGCTTTAGCTATTGGCTGCTTTTTTCTCTTCTGTATCAGCTGTCACTGTTTCAGCATCTTCTGCTCCGTTTTCAGATTCATCTGTCAGCATTTTATCAGCCACCAAACCTGCATCAGCGCGGATCTTGTTCTCAATCTCTTCAGCAATGTTCGGATTGTCGCGCAAGAACTCTTTGGAATTGTTGCGACCTTGACCAAGCTTCTCACCATTGTAAGAATACCAAGCACCTGACTTTTCAACCACGCCAGCTTGTTCACCAAGGTCAAGCAGTTCACCCAATTTAGAGATCCCTTCACCATACATGATATCAAACTCAACCTTACGGAATGGTGGAGCAACCTTATTTTTCACGACTTTAACGCGTGTCTGGTTACCAATGATTTCTTCTTTTTCTTTGATTGCACCAATACGGCGAATATCAAGGCGAACAGAGGCATAAAACTTCAATGCATTACCACCTGTTGTTGTTTCAGGATTACCGAACATCACTCCGATCTTGGAACGGATCTGGTTGATGAAAATCACAATTGTATTGGATTTGGCAATTGATGATGTCAGCTTACGCAAAGCTTGAGACATCAAACGTGCCTGAAGACCCATATGTGAATCACCCATATCCCCCTCAAGCTCAGCACGGGGAACCAAAGCCGCAACAGAGTCAATCACAAGGATATCAAGCGCGCTAGAGCGGACAAGAGTATCTGCAATTTCTAGAGCCTGCTCACCAGCATC
>CAXRKA010000063.1:0-4133 GCA_964231155.1 Alphaproteobacteria bacterium
GGCTAGATTTAAAGTCTTGAAAACTAATATGTTTTTTAAAATCTGGTATTCCAGATATTTCTGGTGTTTGCAGTGGTGCATTAATAAACCAGTTATTTACTGCCGTAAGGCTAGAGCTGACAGGTTTTCCAATGTCTTTCATGTACCCACAGGTTTCATCACTTATGTACGGAAGCAGTGTACACAAGTAACGCATGGCTGACATAATTTCACTTTCACTTTTGCGTCCATCTGGACTCAAACCTTCTGTGGTTAAGAGCATTGGTAAATTATTTATCTGTGGCTGGGACATAGTAACCTGAGTAATGAGCTCATTGATATCAGCTAAGGCAATATAAAATGCTCCTGCACCGCCCCATCCTTTTTCCTTGCCACCTGTCATGAGATTTTTAACATCTTTTTGCATGGCTTTGATAAGTGTCGCAAAATCACCTTGGAAGAAAACCCTATTCACTTGATCATATTCTAATTCTCCCCAATAATTATCAACAATCCATTTTGCTATATCATTATGATCAAAGATTTCTTCCACGGTTTTATTATTGCCTTGGCCTTCTGTATCACCATGAAGCCCCACTACGATTTCTTTGGCTATTGTCCCCATAAGGCCACCCACCTGAGGAGAAATAACAGCGTATTCTCTACGGGCTAGGGGTTTGAATTCACCAATGAATTTTTCGTATATTATTTTGTATCGCTCTTGCATAAGATTGACATAATCAAAAATATTATTTCCCATATATCGTTTATTCTCAAAATCATAATTAGAATATGTCATAGAACCACAAAAATTTGGTGTTCTTTTGGTCCCCCAAGACTCTATGATGAGCCCATTATCTTCATCCTCAGTCTGTGTTCGCACTATGGCCATATTCGGTGATTCCGTAGTATTGATAATTTGATTCCAATGTGTCGTGCAAACAGAGATCAATAAAGCACCACGCACAAATTCATATGATTCATTTTTCGCTTGTTGTGCAGAATTTACAAAGTCATCACTGGTGACGGTGTCTAGGCCATTGACCCAAACGTTTGTTGCCAAGGCGGATGACCAATCAGACACCTTAAAGACAATCAACTGAGCTGAATTATAACCATTGGAAATGGGTACAAGGAGGCCGATGGCCATGGCCAATCGTATTGGTCCCCAAATGCCATTAAAATTCTCACCAAAGGGTTGACCTGTCCGCGCGCTTTCAACGACAGCATTAATGAAGATCGCCATAATAATAAAGACAGCAATCACCATAAGAGCTTGAGAATAGGTTGAAAGCATCTCTTGTAAAATGTCACGCAGTATGCCTGTTTCTGTTCGATTTGCACTGCCCCAAACACCGAGACCCGTATCTCCAAAGACGCCATAGAGAAAATTATAAACAACATCTTGGTCTATCGGTGCATCAGCAGGATTCTGATAATACTGCGCGCGTGCTGTTGTGACGCCCAAAGCCAGATCTAGGACAAAAGCAATGGCTGTGGCAATAGACAGTAATATGGCCAAAACAACAGCAAAAAACATCATGATCTGCGGCACGTGATAACGATCAAAAATAACGTTGTGGGAGGCTATACCCATAATTTCTTTGAACTTATAACGTCCTATATTCTCAACTCGTAATGCGGGATGTTCACGTGGAATCAGCCCGACCATGGCAAATGCTAGTGTGAAAATATGGACAAAATGGGCAAGATTAAAACCAATACGGCGTATACGCGGCAGAATTTGCGGCAGAAGTGCATATTTGGTTATCGACTTTCCATCAATCGATGAAAATCGACTTGGATTATTATCCGGTTGTTGAATATTTTGATTCTCTGCCATTCAGATTCTACCCTACAAGACCCTATTTTTAGGGTTTAAAGATGTTATTACACTATTTATATAAAATTTTATCTTTTCTATCTTACTTAAACGTTAAAAAATTAACATAATATATAAAAATAATTTAACTCTAAAGTGTTAATATCATCCCAATAGATAAGAAAATAGCATAGATTGTATTATAATGAAACCTTACTTTCAGTAAAATTTATCCTTGCGTCATATCATAAATGAGGTCAATATACGGTTATTCTAACCATTTCAGATTTGAGATGTCTTTTATGTGGGCCGGTAGCTCAATTGGTTAGAGCCGACGGCTCATAACCGTCTGGTTGGGGGTTCGAGTCCCTCCCGGCCTACCACCTCCCTAAAGAGTAAGGTTTAGACATATGAAAGCATCCAAAACGATTTTAGTTTCAGCCATTGCGGGTTTTGTTACCGCCTTTATTTCTGTGCAGTTTATGGCAAAAAATGAAAAAAATGTGGACACTAAAGCCCAACAACAAGTCAACACAGTGACAACAGAGTTGAATTGTTCTTATGGAACTTGGCCGCCCTATCTTATTAAGGATCCTAACTCTGGAGAGCTTTATGGTATATCGGTCGAAGTTATTGAACAGATCAGCAAAGCTTTGAATATCAAATTCAATTGGACTGAAGAAGTTGGCTATGGGGATTACTTAGAAGGCTTCGCTTCGAACCGTTATGATCTATTTTGTACGTCTGTCTGGCCAGAGCCCGAACGTTTAAAACGATCTGTCGTGACAGTGCCGATGTATTACTCTGTTATGAATGCTTATGTACGTGCAGATGATTTTCGTTTTGATGGTGATCTGAGTAAGATTAACCAGCCAGATATTAAAACAATTTCTATCGAAGGGGACATGGTTCAAGAAATTGCAGAACAAGATTTTCCAAACTCTGGTAATCATGCCTTGCCTCAGATGTCAACGCATGGGGATATGTTCTCCTCTTTGACATCTGGTAAGGGAGATGTACTTTTTCTTGATGACGGTATTATCAAAGATTTTGAAGCCAATAACCCTGGCCTTATCCGCCGTGTTGAAGGTGTGGCTCCTATACGTGCCTTCCCAGAACATCTTTCACTCAATCCAACAATAGCACATCTCAAACCTGCTTTTGATGCAGCTATCCAAACAATGATTGCAGATGGCCGCATGGCAAAGATTTTATCGGAATATGACGTGAGCACTTACGCGCAGACATTCGAATTGAATGATGGATCTAGATAAGTTTTTGATTGATGCGTGCATCAAGGCTTGAGATAAAGCGTTCCCAGTCACGTGAATACGGAATGTTCATATAGTCACAAGTAATCGCAACATTACCAAAGCGATTATAATCGGGGCTCGATCCTACAATGGGCTGTTTTTGATGAAACATGCCAAATTCAAGAAGCGTGATGGGCGATATCGTTCCTGCGCAAAAGTAATAAACAAGAAGATCGCTTTGCGTTTGTGCGCGTAACTCCCATAAAACTTGTTCTCTAAATGGCCCCTCTTGATCATAAGGGTCTTGATCCCAAGAACTATCCCAGTCATCGCGGCGCGGATTATAGATAACGAGTTGATCAGCATAAGAACGACTGCTCAGGTAATCCGTTAGACGGGCTTGCCAGTCTTCTGCTTTGCCCATCTCAATAGAGCCACCCAGAAAGAGTTTAATCTTACCTTCATCAGCGCTTAGATCTTGTGGTGGTTTAATAACATCCATGGTTGTGATGTTAGACCAAATTATGTGTCAAGGAAACTGCGAAGTTTACGAGAACGGCTTGGATGTTTCAGCTTACGCAAAGCCTTCGCTTCGATCTGACGAATACGTTCACGTGTCACTGTAAACTGGTGCCCCACCTCTTCCAAAGTATGGTCTGTGCTCATGCCAATACCAAAGCGCATGCGCAGGACACGCTCTTCACGCGGTGTAAGAGAGGCCAAAACACGGTTTGTTGTCTCACGCAGATTGCCATTAATGGCAGAATCAAGCGGCTTAACAACATTCTTATCTTCAATAAAGTCACCGAGTTGTGAATCGTCTTCATCACCAACGGGCGTTTCAAGGGAAACAGGTTCTTTAGCTATTTTCAATACCTTACGCACCTTTTCTAAAGGCATATGTAAGCGTTTTGATAGCTCTTCTGGTGTCGGTTCACGCCCAATTTCATGCATCATTTGACGTGATGTACGAATAATCTTGTTAATTGTTTCGATCATATGAACTGGAATACGAATTGTACGTGCTTGGTCAGCAATAGAACGTGTAATTGCCTGTCGAATCCACCATGTTGCATAGG
>CAXRKA010000064.1:0-4561 GCA_964231155.1 Alphaproteobacteria bacterium
TGGCCAAGAGAAGATCGTCCAGATGCCATTTTCATCAATCTCTCAACGAGCAATCTTAAGCTCATTAAGAAAAAACTCGAGGTTGCCTTGAAAGCCAATATCCCAGTGATGATCTATGACAAAACATTTAAAACATGGGAACCATTGAAGACAATGGAGTTTTCAAACGCACGCCCATTGTATATCTACACATCAGTGAATAAGTCTAAAGCTTAGCTGCATAGCCTTTAGAGTCCAAATAAGCATAAGTTTCTTTTGGATAATCCGTTATCACGGCGTAAACATAATCTATCAATTTCAAAGATAAAATCTGCTCGAGCCATTCTGTTTTTTCTGAAGGGCTATCCTCGCCTAATGTCCAATAGCTAATCTTTGCTCTTGGAAAAACTTTTAAAATACCCGCTATCACCTCATCGCTGATCAATGATTTTTCTAAATGAAAATAGTCAGGATCAATCATTGCCAAACGTTCATCATCCTGGACATGTTCCATTGAGAAAGGCTGGTAGAAAGATTGGCTCGCATGGCCTGCCCAGGGATGCATAGGCTCTTGAGACTGTTCAGCGAGGGCATATAGTGCACCCAATTTGAATTTATCGCCATAGAGCCGTCTCATTTGTAAAAGCTGATCGTGGCCAAAAGAAGTGACAATCATTTCAAATCGATCACTCGGTTCTATCTCTTCAAAAATATCAGCAATATTGTACCCTTTTAATTCAAGATTCAGGATCTTATTTTGATGCGTGTTTGCTTGCCCAAAAAGTTGCTCCAGCTGAGAAAGTGACTGACCATCTTTAAGCTTAAAGGCTTTTGCTTCTTTAGAATCAATGTCCTCTAGCTTACGGCTGCCTAAAAGATTGACAGATTCTTGATCAAGGTGCCTGGCCAACTCATAAACAACTTCATCATAATAAGCCGTATCATGCGCACAGAACAAAACGCCGTCTTTTGAACGAATGATATCCGTTTCAAGACCATGGCATTCTTGAAGTGCATAATCATAGGCTTTGAGAGAATTTTCGTAGTACGGGTCATGTCGACAACCACGATGACCTAAAACATAGATTGAATTTGTCACACGAATCCCCTATCTATTATGGGCAGTGTCATCATAACTGAAAGAAAGTTAAAACCATGAAAATTGCCAGCTGGAATGTGAACTCTATTACCGCCCGTGAGAATGTTCTGACTCAGTGGTTACAACAAGCCGGGCCTGATCTTTTATTTGTTCAAGAACTAAAAACACAAACCGCTGATGTAAAATCTTCTATTTACAATGATTTGGGATATCAGGTTTATGCCCATGGTCAAAAAACTTATAACGGTGTTGCAATACTATCAAAATCAGAAATCAACTCACCGATCTTACAACAATTGCCCGGCATGGAGGATGATCCTCAAGCACGTTTCCAGAGCTTTGAGCACAACAATACTGTCTTTATCAATATCTATGCGCCCAATGGAAACCCAGTGGATACAGAAAAGTTTGATTACAAAATCGAATGGACCACAGCTTTAATTCAATATCTAAAGCAGCAAACACTTGAAGATAAAGACATCATTATTGGAGGCGACTTTAATATCATCCCTAAAGCAATTGATTGCTTTGACCCGGCACAATGGGAAGGTGATGCTCTTTACCGTGATGAATCACGTGGCTTTTATAGAGAGCTTATCAACCTTGGCCTCTATGATGCTTATCGCACACTCCATCCCAACACCGAAAAAGCTTATACGTTTTGGGATTATCAACGTGGACACTGGCCTAAGAACGAAGGCATTCGTATTGATCACTTCTTATTGACGGGTCGTATTATTGATCGACTTCAAAGCGTTGAAATTGATAAAGAGCCACGTGGTTGGGATAAACCCTCCGACCACACGCCTATTATCATAGATATAGACTAGATTATTCTTCCATCCTAAGGTCGCGCGCCATCTGGATAGATTTGCGGAAATTAACAGCATTAGCCGTATATTTAGGCAGCTTAATGTCACCTACACCCGTTCCCTTAATCTCTATACCGGCGTAATGAAAGATACGACCCAAGATTGTTTGATTGACATCAACACTCTCAACATTCTCAACACGCATATCGGCGACTTTACGAGCCACCAAACCTCTTTTGTAGATCACGCGTCGATCGGTCACAGCCATTTCTGATGTGGCTCTAATCACAACAGCACTTGCAAACTGCGTCAAACCAATCATGAGAAAACCAAAGCTGACCACACGGAATATGATGTGTGAGCGCCAAAATCCATCAGCAAAATGCTGGAATTGTAGTACACCCATCGCTTCCATAATTCGTGTTGGTGGCAAATCAGGATAGTGATAGTAAACCGCGCCAACAAGCATAAGAGAAATAGCAATCACTATAAAAACAAACATCCAGAAAGCTGCATTCACCATGAACATCCAGTGATAAAATGCTGCATCAACAATATCTTCGTTATCTGTTAGTGACTCTTGAACATAGATCAGTGGATGACGTGGCATAGTGTATTCCTTATCAGTTGGCTCTGTTCAAGCACAGTTTACACAAAACAAACCTTAAGCGATAGTCTGAAGTCGCTCATAGATCTCATTTAATTTTGTTTTGACACTTTCAGCTTCTTCTAATTTCTTTTGCTCTTTCTCAACAACGTCTTGAGGTGCTCTATCTCTAAAGTTTTCATTGGCCAGTTTCTGGCTGAACTTTTGAATATCTTTATCCACTTCAGAAATCTTATCTTCTATGCGCTTCATTTCCAAATCAACGTCAATAAGACCTTCAACGTCCACATAGGCTGTGGTTGTCCCCCATACTATTTGAGCTGTTTTTTCTGGTTTATTCGCATCCGATAACAGATCTAAACTCTCAAGGCGTGCCATCTGTAGGATTTGATCATTATAAATACTGAGTCGTTCAGAGAGATCACCGCTTTTATCTTCAACCACAACTGTCAGCTTATCTCCTGCTGGTAAGTTCAGACTTGAGCGGAGGTTACGAACATTCTGGATAAGATCAATGACCCATTGTATCTCCGTATTGATCTTTAGTGAATCCTTCACATCTTGAGCCTCTGGCCAGGCCTCATTGGCGATTGTTGCCGAGGTATCATGTAAGGCCCGATAAATTTCATCTGTAATAAATGGCTTAATCGGATGCAACAGAACCAATGCGTTATGAAGAACCCAGCCCAAAGTATCCTTTGTTTCTTGTTTCAATGTTTCATCATCACCATAGAGTGCGGGTTTCGAGAACTCGATATACCAGTCACAAAATGTATTCCAAATAAATTGATAGAGAGACTGACACGCATCGTTAAAACGATAATTCTCAAAACCCTGTGTGACAGTTTCAATGGTTTCATTTAAAGAGGCAACAATCCAACGATTGATCGGCGCCTTTAAAGTAGATATATCAAAACTCTCAGGCACTTTGATTTTATGATGTTCAGCATATCGTGCAGCATTCCAAAGCTTTGTTCCGAAATTACGATAACCTTCGATACGCGACATATCGATGTTGATATCACGGCCTTGAGCAGACATTGAAACTAAAAAGAAACGCAAAGCATCCGCACCATATTCATCAATGACATCAATAGGATTGACAATATTACCTTTAGATTTTGACATCTTCTGGCCTTCATTGTCACGGATTAATGATGTGATATAGACATCCTTAAATGGTACATCATCCATAAAATAGGTAGACATCATGATCATACGTGCAACCCAGAAAGGGATAATGTCAAAGCCAGTGCACAACACATCTGTTGGATAGTATTTCGCCAACTCTTCTGTGTTCTCCGGCCAACCCAATGTTGAAAAAGACCACAAACCTGAAGAAAACCACGTATCTAAGATGTCCTGATCCTGTGTGAGCTCAATATCATCTTTACCATAGTGAGTACGTGCCTGCTCATAAGCTTGTGCTTCTGTTTCAGCGCAGAAACAATGGCCATCTTCACCATACCAAATAGGAATTTGATGCCCCCACCAAAGCTGTCGTGAAATACACCATGGCTGAATATCTTCCATCCAGGAGAAATAGGTGTTCTCCCACTGTTTAGGATGGAATTGAATGCTTTCATTTCTCACAGCGTCTATAGCAGGCTTAGCCAATTTCTTTGTGTCTACGTACCACTGATCCGTCAGATACGGCTCCACCAAAACACCTGAACGCTCACCCACAGGGATCGTCATCTGGTGATCTTCAACTTTTTCCAAAAGGCTTAGTTCCTCTAATTTTGTAACAACAGCGTCACGTGCATCCTCACGGCTTAAACCTTGGAAGTCTTCTGGTGCATTCTCATTGATACGTGCATAGCTATCAAAGATATTGATGACTTCAAGGTCATGCCTACGCCCGATTTCGAAATCATTGAAATCATGTGCTGGTGTCATCTTCACAGCGCCAGAACCCGATTCCATATCAGCATAGGTGTCGGCAAGGATGGGGATCTTACGGCCAACAATTGGTAATATTGCGTGTTTACCAATGAGCTTTTGATAACGCTCATCATCCGGGTGAACAACCACACCTGAGTCACCCAGCATTGTTTCAGGACG
>CAXRKA010000065.1:0-2897 GCA_964231155.1 Alphaproteobacteria bacterium
AATTGGTAGTGTTTTATATATTTGCCAAATTCACCAGCCTCAATAAACTCTATTTTGGCATCTTTAGGAAGCGCATCTTTAGTGTCATAGCTTATAGGCATGAAAGTTTCATCATACTCACTGTCAGTATAAAATTTTACCTTCTTTCCCCATTCTAGGATCAGATATCCATCTTCTATTGCTTCATAATGATCTGGTAATGAAGCATCTAAAATAGACTTTGAAGATCGCTCGATAAAATAAAGATCTCTAGATTTAATGCGTTTGAGAACATAACAAGGCCTTATAAGGCGTACAAGACCCATATTCTCTTTGTTTTGATCAATCAGTTCTGAAAATGTTATCATGATATTATACTCCAATAATATTGAGTTGTTTTGAAGCTATTGCTTTGTAAGAAACCCATTTTGTTTTTTTATTATTTAAATAGTACCATGAAATATAATTATGTCAATGTTCTTTACTTTTTATTTCAGGCTCTTGATTGCAGTTCTAAAAGCCACTACCATGTATGGGATTTTGTATTCAACTCTATGGAGTAAAATAATGAGATATAGCGGATCAAAAATAGGGTCTCTTTTAGTAGCGATGTTGAGTTTTCTAGCATCAGCAGGGCAGGTAAAAGCAGAGGATATAGGACGCATTGATACGTCTGGCTTTGATCAAGCCGTGAATAAAGCCTTTGTTCCTGTCTCTGATGCAATATCCAGCATTATCTTTTATTCCATTGATCTATCCGTGGCTGGTCAATCAACATCTTTACCACTCATCTTGGTTTGGTTGATTGCGGCTTCTGTGTTTTACACACTTTATCTTGGTTTTATCAATTTCCGTGGTCTTCGACATTCCCGCCAAGTTTTACGTGGTGACTTTGACAATGAGACAGATGATGGTCATATCTCACGTTTTGAAGTGCTTTCAACAGAGTTATCAGGGACTGTGGGTCTTGGTAATATTGCTGGTGTAGCGGTGGCCATCTCTTTAGGGGGGCCAGGTGCGACGCTATGGATGATTATTGCAGCGCTCTTTGGCATGTCGACAAAATTTGCTGAAGCGGCATTGGGTGTCCGCTTCCGTATTAAGACTGAAGATGGTCGCTTCCAAGGTGGCCCCATGTATTACTTGAAGAATGGTCTATCAGAGATTGGCTGGCCGAAACTGGGCACGATCCTTTCTGTTCTGTTTGCGCTCTTTTGTGTTGTGGGTTCATTGGGTGCGGGGAACATGTTCCAATCCAACCAAGCCTATGCAGCTCTGGTTTCCGTCACGGGGGGAGAGTTCAGTTTTTGGGCCAATAAAGGGTGGCTCTTTGGGAGTATTATGGCTCTTCTAGTTGGTGTTGTCATTATCGGTGGTATTCGTCGTATTGCACGCGTGGCTGAGATTGTTGTGCCGTTTATGGGCGGTATTTATGTCTTAGCAGCGCTTACTGTTATTCTTTTAAACATTGGTGCTGTGCCTGATGCTTTTGTCACAATTTTCAAAAGCGGCATGACACTTGAAGCCGGTTTTGGTGGTTTGGTTGGTGCCATTATCATGGGTATTCAACGTGCAGCCTTCTCCAATGAGGCGGGTATTGGTACAGCGGGTATCGCCCACGCACCTACAAAAACCAATCAGGCAGTCTCTGAAGGCTTTATCGGTATGCTTGGTCCAGTGATTGATACGGTGATCATTTGTACAATGACGGCTTTGGTGATTATCATTTCTGGTGTTTATGAATTTGGCCAAGGTATTGAAGGTGTAGAGCTGACAAAACGTGCCTTTGAAGCCAATATTTCATGGTTCCCTTATGTCTTGGCTGTGGCTGTGAACCTCTTTGCTTTCTCGACAATGTTGGCATGGAGTTACTATGGATCAAAATCCTTCTCCTTCCTCTTTGGGGAGCGCCGTGATGTTGAATTGGTTTATCGTATATTGTTCTGCCTCTTTCTTATTCCAGGGGCTATGGCTGAGTTGGGTCCTGTGATTGCCTTCACAGATGCACTGATTTTTGCCATGGCAATCCCTAATATTATTGGCCTATACTTTTTAGCGCCGATATTGAAGCGTGAGCTGAAAGAGTATTGGGAGAAAGTCACAGCCTAAGCTGAAATTCTTAGCTTTTGCCTTTGTAATGTTTGGGGTTTTTTGCCACAATCCCAAAGAATAAAAAGACGACTCATAAAATGAAAAAGATATTTGTACCATGTCTCAACTGGAACAACTTAAAGAAGAAATTCAACAGCACATCTCTAAAGCCCACGATTTGAAGGTTCTGGATGATATTCGTGTGGATGCTTTGGGTAAAAAGGGGCGCATCACGTCACTTTTGCGCAATATTCCAAACCTGCCTCCAGAAGAGCGTCGTGACTATGGTCAGGCGGTCAATGATCTTAAAGGTCAATTGGCGCAAGCTATTCAAGACAAAGAAGCATCACTACGCCAGAAAGAGCTCTCTGAGCGTTTAGCGACAGAAAGTATTGATGTGTCTTTGGATGCTCGTACCCAGACTAAAGGTTCGCTGCATCCGATCACACAAATTCTATCAGATATGGTGGATATCTTTTCTGATATGGGCTTTGAAGTGGCAACAGGGCCAGATTTAGAAGATGATTTTCACAATTTCACAGCATTGAACTTTCCTGAAAACCATCCAGCACGTCAGATGCACGATACATTCTATATTGAACCTGAAGAGGGCAGTGATGAGAAACATTTGCTGCGTACGCATACATCTACAGTACAGATCCGTGTGATGAAAGATCGTCCGCCACCGTTAAAAATTATTGTTCCTGGCCGCACGTATCGCTCTGATTACGATCAAACCCACACGCCAATGTTCCATCAGCTAGAGGGTTTGGTGATTGATAAGAATACGCATATGGGACATCTCAAAGGCACGCTCATTGAATTTT
>CAXRKA010000066.1:0-7188 GCA_964231155.1 Alphaproteobacteria bacterium
AAGAACTCTCTGGCCTTATTCGGAAATTTGCTCCTGATGAAGTGGCCATTGAAGAAACTTTTGTAAATAATAACCCAGCCTCAGCACTACGACTTGGTATGGCGCGCGGCGTTCTTTATATGACGCCCGCACAATATGATATCAAGGTCACAGAATATCCCGCCAATACGATTAAAAAATCCATTGTTGGCTCTGGTCATGCCTCAAAACACCAAGTTCAAATGATGGTAAAAACACTGCTTCCTTATTCAAAAGCTGAAACACCTGATGCGGCGGATGCTTTAGCAATTGCAATTTGTCATTACCACCACCGTGGACAGAAAAATATCGAAGAACAACTTATGACGACAGCGACAGGCTCCTAATATGATTATACTTCTTAAAGGCCAAATTCTCGATATGACCCAAGACAGTATGATTTTGGACGTTCGTGATGTTGGCTATGAGATCCACGCTTCTTCAAGAACATTGGGGCGGATCGGTGCAATTGGAGATACCGTCACAGTACAGATCTACATGCATGTACGTGAAGACACCATGCAGCTGTTTGGCTTTGTTGATAAAACTGAGAAACGTTGGTTTCATTTATTGACGACTGTTCAAGGCGTTGGAGCAAAAGTGGCCTTAGGGATCTTATCATCTATTCCCTGTGAAGAGCTCTCACATATCATCGCTGCTCAAGATGAAAAATCGATGACACGTGCTCAAGGCGTTGGTAAGAAAATGGCTGGGCGCATTGTTCAAGAACTCAAAGATAAAGTGGCTTCTATGCCAATGCAGGGCAGCACAGCACCAGTAGCAATAGAAAATTCAGCCATACCCTCCACAGAAAATGATAATGGACTTGTTCAAGATGCCGTTTCTGCACTTGTGAATTTGGGTTATGGGCGCACAGATGCATTTGTTGCTGTGAATAAGGCAGCCACCGAACAAGATAATCTCCAATCTATTATCCAAGCTGCGTTAAAAGAATTGAGCGCATAAGAAGAAATCTCTAGACTAATTATATGAGCATTACACCTTTAACAGATAATCATGATCGTCTTGTCGGCGCGGATAAGAAGTTTGATGATATTGATCGCGCCCTTCGTCCACAAACTCTTAGTGAGTTTATTGGACAAGATAAGCTTTGTGAAAACCTATCTATTTTTATCAAAGCCGCTAAAGACCGTGATGAACCTCTTGATCACGTCTTGCTCTCAGGCCCCCCAGGCTTGGGAAAAACAACACTCGCACAAATTGTTGCACGCGAGATGGGTGTCAATTTCCGAGCAACATCAGGCCCAGTTCTATCCAAAGCTGGTGATCTTGCCGCTATATTGACCAATCTAGAACCCAACGATGTTTTGTTTATTGATGAAATTCACCGCCTCAATGCCCATGTCGAAGAAATTTTGTACCCTGCCATGGAAGACCTGAAGTTGGATCTGGTGATTGGTGAAGGACCAGCCGCACGTTCTGTACAGATCGACTTACAACCCTTTACATTGGTGGCTGCCACAACGCGCTCAGGACTTTTAGCCACACCCTTAAGAGACCGCTTTGGCATTCCTCTTAGACTTGATTTCTATCCACCCAAAGATTTGGCGACAATCGTTGAGCGCTCAGCCAAACTTCTCTCGATGAATGCGACAGAGGATGGGGCACTTGAAATTGCAAAACGCTCTCGTGGAACACCACGTGTTGCTGGACGCCTAACACGTCGTGTTCGTGATATTCTCTCAGTTAACAATCACAAGGAAATGAATGCTGAAACAGCAGATATGGCATTGAAACAATTGGATGTTGATGCACGTGGACTGGATAAAATGGATATGCGTTATCTTCAAATCATTGCCCAAAACTATGCTGGCGGTCCAGTTGGCATTGAAACTCTATCTGCCACGCTCGGTGAAGAGCGTGATGTGCTGGAAGATGTGATTGAACCTTTCTTGATTCAAGAAGGCCTTGTTCAGCGCACCCCCCGAGGACGTTGCTTATCCGCTGCTGGTTTTCAATACATTGGGTTAAAGCCCACACAAAATGCAGATGACAATCTCCAAAGCTCACTGCTTGATGATGATGCATAATGGCTTCAGAACACGACACGCCAAAAGAAGATAAGCCAGAACAAGATAAGAATGTCATTGATTATTCCGTCTTTAAATCAATCTATCAGAACATTGAAGAGAGCGATCAATCTGTTTTTATCACTGGTAAAGCCGGCACAGGCAAATCCACTTTCTTACAATACTTTGTTGAGAAAACCACAAAAAATGTGGCTGTTGTCGCACCAACAGGTGTGGCCGCGATCAATGTCAAAGGTCGAACCATCCATAATTTCTTTCATTTTTATATTGATGTTACACCACAAAAAATCATTGATGGCGAAGTTAAACCAAGAAACCCCAAACTTTATGAGAATTTACAAGCGCTTGTGATCGATGAGATCTCAATGGTGCGCGCTGATCTTATGGATTGTATTCATGAGTTCCTCACACGCTTTGGGCCTTATCCTGGAGAACTGTTTGGTGGGGTTCAGCTGATTATTTTTGGTGATCTTTATCAACTTCCCCCTGTGGTCACCAATAAAGAGCGCGATATTTTCAGCCAGCATTATAAAACACCGTATTTCTTTAGTGCGCATTGTTTTACTGAATCAACGCTTCATATTATTCAATTGGATACTGTGTTTCGTCAGAAGGATGAACAATTTGTTCAACTCCTCAACGCCGTGCGCGACAATACACTTTCAGATTATGGCTTGAATTATCTCAACCAAAGATATGATCCCGATTTCGAGGCTAAAGATGATATTGTTTATATTTATCTCACAACCACAAACAGGCGGGCCACAGAAGTCAATCAGTCCCACCTCGATGCCTTAGAAAGCGATAACAGCGTTTCTCACGGCGAGATTAAAGGCGATTTTAGTAATGAATATCTACCCACAGATATAGACCTAGAGTACAAAGTTGGCGCACAAATTATGCTCCTCAACAACGATAGCTTTAAACGCTGGGTGAATGGTACAATCGGTGTTATCGAAGGTGAAGGTATTGATGAAGATGATGAGCCTTATATTCGTATCTTCTTACCACAACGCAATAAACGCATTCGTCTCAAAGCACATACTTGGGAGATGTATGACTTTAAAATTGAGAACAACAAAATTGTATCCGAGCCCGTTGGATCATTCACCCAATATCCTTTCCGAATGGCCTGGGCTGTGACTATTCATAAGAGCCAAGGCAAAACATTTGATAATGTTGTGCTTGATCTTGACCGCGGTGCCTTTGCTTCTGGACAACTCTATGTTGCACTCTCCAGATGCACGACTTTAGAAGGTTTAGTGCTCAAGCAGCCCGTACGCTATCGCGATATTCGATCTGACAAACGTGTCGACCATTTCTTTCGAGAATTTTTGCCCGTTACAACGAAGTCACTCTTGTCGGAATCCGCCTAAAACGTTATCATCAAAGCATGTCCGAACGTCATGTTAAAGTTTTCCCATCCATTATGGCTGCCAACTATGCAGACATGGGCAATGATATTGTAAAGGCTGTTGATGCAGAGGCTGATGGACTCCATCTCGATGTTATGGATGGGCATTTTGTTCCCAACCTCACATTTGGCCCGGATTTGGTCCAATCGCTCAGACCTCTCACAGATATTCATTTTGATGCTCATCTTATGGTGAATCATCCAGAACACTATATCGATGCCTTTCATACCGCCGGTGTCAATCACATATCTATTCATATTGAAATTGAGAGTGATGTTGATGCGTGCCTTCAAAGCATCAAAGATAAAGGCATGACTGTTGGCTTAGCTATCAATCCGGATACACCTCCAGATGCAATTGATGACAACCATCTCAAAAACATCGATCGTGTCGTTGTGATGACAGTACACCCTGGATTTGGTGGTCAAAGTTTTATTGATCAATCAGATAAAGTTGATCAACTCAAGAAACGGAGAGAACAGCTCGGATTAGATTTTGATATTCAGCTTGATGGTGGTATTAATGAACAAACAGTTTCCTCTGCCCTTCAATCTGGTGCAGATATTTTAGTGGCTGGCAGCGCTATTTTTAAAGCTGACGATGATCAGTATAGTCAAATAATAAAGACCCTTCGTGGGCAATAAAGAATATCAGGGTTATGGTACTTGGCAGATCACAATCGACAAAAAAGCATGAAGCTACAGACCAAGCCTCTGTAGATGATCGCTCATTACCTTTATCACCCGAAGAAACCAAAAATAAGAGCCCAGTCAAAGATATCTTTAGGAAGATTGCCTATGGCAATGCTCTCTACCAATTCTCACTGCAAGGCAATGTTCCCGACCAGCTAAGTGTTGTTCCAAGTGATCCATGGCCTGGTCATTCAGACCGTGGACGCAAAATTCTTGAAGGGAGTTTTACCTATGCCGGCATCCCACAACCTGGAGATCCTAACTTATGGTCAGATGTTGGAGCAGATAATGAAGAATGGGTATTTTGGGCTCACGGATTTGCTTGGCTCCGAGATCTACGATCACTGGGCGGCGATCAAGCGCGCCGTAAAGCCCGTTCTGCAACATTGCAATGGATGGAAAATTATGATCAATGGGATCCTATTATTTGGCGCGCTGATGTTGTTGGCAAACGCCTTTCATCTATTCTTGGTATGCATGACTTCTTCCTTGCCAGTGCAAGTGATGGCTTTAGACAAAAAGTCTTTGATATGATCTTGCGCCAAGCATGTCATCTCTCACGTACAATTGAAAGTGAATGCAAACACGGCAGTGCCAAGATCGCTGCTCTACGTGGTTTGATTTTTTCATGCCTTGCTCTGGATGACTTACGCCCCAAGCTTCAAGGCGCTCTTCAATCTCTTTCCGAAGCACTAAGACAACAAATTTTATCTGATGGCTCACATATCTCTCGTTGTCCAGCGACACATGTTCGTGTTCTAAGACATCTTATTGATACACGCCACGCTCTTGGCCTGGGAGGGATTGAAGTACCCAGTGATATCCACCAAGCCATCAAAGGTATGATGCCTGTGATGCAATTCTTCCGCCAAGGCGATGGACACCTTGCACTCTTTAACGGATCTCATATAGAAAATAAAACCATTATGGACCTCATGCGCAACCATGCACCAACAAGTGGGCGCTCCTTAAAAGGTCTGCCTCATGCAGGTTATGAACGTCTTTCTGCTGGGCGCGCATTGGCCCTTCTCGATGCTGGACGAGCACCGCCAGTGCCCTATAACATGAGATCACATAAAGCACCGATGTCCTTTGAATTCTCACATGGCAAAGAACGCATCATCGTGAACTGTGGTTATCTCTGTGCTGGAAAATCGGCTCAAGCCCTACATAAAGCCCTCAGAAGCACAGCTGCACATTCAACACTCACCGTGAATGATAGTAATGCCAGTTGCCCCAACAACACCGAACTCAAACGTTCACAAAACAATGATGGCACATCTGTTGAGGGTGAGAACCATGGCTATGCGTCACGCTTTGGTATTGTTCATCGTCGCCAATTATCACTTGATAAAGATGGTCTCACTTTGCGTGGTGCAGACACGGTTGAGGGTGAAGTGGGTCATGGTGTTATTTTACGCTTCCATCTTCACCCAGATTGTCAAGCACTTGTCACCGGCCAAGGCTCTGGTGTTTTGATCAGAACGGGTCAGGGGCATGGTTGGCGTTTTAAGTGTGAAGGTTACCAAGTTGCTTTAGAAGAAAGCATCTATGCCTGCTCACCTGATGAGCCACCACAAAAAACGGAACAAATTGTTATTCAACTAACAACAGAACGTGCACGTCATATCTTGCGCTGGGCATTGAAAAAGGAACAAAAGGTTTAAGCCGTGGAGAAACTCAAATCTCTTTATGCTCTTTTGAAAAAAGCTGTCCGCAAACTTTGCACTTTCTTAGGCGGCATGGTTCTTGTTCTCCTCATCTATAGCTTTGTCAGCTTTCAGTTTTTTGCACCCGATGCACCTTCACTCTCATCATCACATATTTTGACACTATCATTGGATGGTGCCCTTCCAGAAAGTCATGGCTTTAAAGGCTTTGACACAATTTTCAAAAAAGATAGACCTACTCTTATTGAAACAGCAGAGCTTATAAGACGCGCCAGTGATGATGAACGCATTCAATCGATTGTCATGGTTTTGGGGTCAGGCGATTACTCTATAGCCCAAGTTCAAGAGCTACGGGATGCGCTTCATGCGTTTAAACAAGAAAAACCCGTCTACGTCTTTGCTGAAAATTTTGGTCAGCTGGGCTCAGGGGGCTTAGCGCAGTATTATTTAGCCAGTATCAGCAATGAGATCTGGATGCACCCCATGGGTGATATGAACATCACTGGAATTGCTCTCACACAGCCATTCTTAAAAGATTTCCTTGAAGATATTGGCATAGAGGCGCACCTGTTTCATGCTGGAGATTATAAATCATCTCATGAGATCTTTACACGCAACCGCCCGTCTAGAGAAAACAAAGCGATGACAGAGCGCCTTATCAATACAATATTTGATACAATTACAACCGATATTGCCGTGGACCGTGAACTTTCAACGGAACGTCTAAGCCAAATCATTGATACAGCTCCACTCACTGTTGAAGATGGTTTAGAGCAAGATCTGATTGACGTGATTGGTTATTCAGATGAGTTTAGAGATTATATCAAAGATCAGTTTCCTAAATCTCAGCCACTTTCACTGCATGCTTATAACCGTGTCGATCCTGTATTTGAGGCACGACAAAGCACCATCCACACCGTTCTGGTTGACGATATCATTCAGCAAAACCAAAACCCTGGCCCTGCCGAAGTCACGCCAAAACAAATAGCCCGTGAGATTAGTATTGCCGCAAAGAATGATAATGTTGAGGCAATTATTCTTCGTATCAATAGCCCTGGCGGCACACCCATCGCTTCTGAATATATTCGCCGTGCCGTTGTTAAAGCGCGTGATCACAAACCCGTTATCGTGTCTATGTCATCTATGGCCACCTCTGGCGGATATTGGGCCGGTATGAGTGGGGATTACATTATTGGTTATCCACTCACACTCACAGGCTCCATAGGTGTTTTTGGTGGAAAAATTGGTTTGAAATCATTGATTGAGCGCTTAGATATCAACACACTCACAGTTCAACGCGGGAATAATGCCGATATATGGTCACCCACCGCAGATTTAACAC
>CAXRKA010000067.1:0-3409 GCA_964231155.1 Alphaproteobacteria bacterium
CGTTTATATTGGTGCCGGCGCTTCGCTCCTCTGGGCATTGGTCAGCTTATTTGGCATTTACAAGTCAACACATCCTGATTTTTCCGTCGAAGGAAATCCGCGAAGTCATTATCTCTAAGACGATCAGCACAAATGTTAAAGAGCAAAACGATCAACGTTAAAGCCATGATTGACTATTTTATCATCCCATTCATCATAACCAAGAGCATTCAGAAGCTCTCTATTTTGCTTTGCTCTTAAAGCCGTGTGCACTTGAGGCACATCAACATCTTGCTCTTGAAAGTTATGCGCATAGGTTTTCAAACCAGCACTTTCAATCATGTCCTGCAACACTTGCTGCTGGCGCTCACCAGTTGCCGTCTTATATTTTTCTATGCCAATGATGATATGTTCATAAGCCTGATAAGCATGGAAAGATACCTCTCGGCCAGCCTTATAGGCAGGCATGGAATCAAAATCTTGTAGAATTTTAATCGCTTGAGCAATATGGCTGATCGCTATAGCATTATGATGAAACTGTTGTGTACAGGCGGCATCATCCTTTTGACGACTAACAATCATATCAATAGCATTTTGAGTGTATTGAAATGCACGAATACTGTGATCATCAGGATGTGTCACCACATCATAGGCAAAACGTAGATTATTCCCCCAACTGGCTTCATGCCCTAAAATATCTGGTAAATCGATAACATCTTTAATCCATTGTTTTGATAAGTTCCACCAGGCTTCATCATCAATTTGAATGGGCTGTATAAGCCGTGCCTCACGAGACACCAAACAGTCCTGGCAAGATTTTGTTTCACCACGAAATTCAACAATATAGTTCTCTTCCCAGATCCAATCAATCACATGAGAAAATGGGGAAATATGGAAGCCCCAATGATGTGGCTCTAATTCACCCTCCACAGGACCACGCCATAGGCCAGGCTCTCCACCTTTAGGCAAAGACCAAGTCTTATCACCCTTTGGTCCAATAAAATTGTGTTTGGATAGCCCATCAGCATTCATAGACTTTAGGCCATAGCGAACATCATTCATCATTACCCCCTTGAGATACATAATATAGCTTATTATGATATGACAAAAAGCTTTCCCATAATTTTTTACGTTTTTTGGTCTCTAAATCGCCAAATTCACGCGCCAAAAGCCACTGTAGGTTGAGGCTCACTCGGTCATCTGACTCTTGATTTAAACGTCCCACCCAAGCTGTTACCGAATGGGCTTTGCCCCAAGACCCAGAAAAGGACACCAATTCCCCATTCTGATAACCACAAATCTCGATTGTCTTGGTATCTGCTTCAATACGCCCTTTGGATGTTGTGTATTCACCCTTTAAAATACCATCTTGTATAGAAAGACGAAGTTCAGACTCTCCATCTGCCCCTTCCCAAAAACTTGTTGTGTTGGATATATAACTCTCTAGTGACATTTGATCCATATGACTATGGTCTCTTATTTTTTAAAATGGTAGCATAGATAGGTTTTTAGGCAAGATAAAACACTTAGATTTTTGGCGACTCAGCAATTGTGAGCTTTAGGCCATTGATTTCAGAAGAAAATAGAATTTGGCAAGACAACCGTGAGCGCTCCTCATCCACTTTAAAGGCTTGGTCAAACAACATATCATCCTCATCAATAGACTTACGACGCATCTTATCGAGCCACTCACGATCAATATAGACGTGACAAGTGGCACAGCTACAAGCCCCACCGCATTCAGCCTTTATGGGTAAGCCCGCATCACGCAGAATCTCCATGAGAGTCCAACCTTCAAGAGCTGGTACCTTATGCCGTTGCCCCTCGGGATCAATAGCAAGAATGTGGAAATCTTCATCAGACATGATTACTCACGCACTCCAAGTTTTTTTTGTAGTGATGATGATGCCGTTGTATATTGAAAACGAAGTTTTTTATCTGGAAAGATATATTTGAAAGCCGCCTGTGCCATAAGAGCAGACTCATGAAAACCTGACAAGATAAGCTTCAGCTTTCCAGGATAGTGGTTGATATCACCTATAGCAAAAATACCTTGTGCCGATGTTTCAAATTTCTCAGTATCTACAGGAATAAGGTCACGCTCTAGGTTTAATCCCCACTGCGCAATTGGTCCAAGGGTCATCGTTAATCCATAAAACGGCATAAGAAGATGACAATCAATATCGATTAACTGATCACGGTCATGTTTCGGACGCACAGAGACGGAAGATAATTGCCCATCTTCTCCTTTTATATCAATGATATCACCAATGATGATTTTAATTTTGCCTTCTGCCTCAAGAGCCTTGAGATTTTGCACAGAATGGGGTGCTGCACGGAACTCTTCACGGCGATGAACCACCGTTAAATCTTTGGTCTCTGGATAAAGTTCCAAAGCCCAATCCAATGCACTATCACCACCACCCGCAATCACCACTGACTTATCTTTGACCACGGAGCGATCCTTGAGTGCATAGAAAACTGATGAACCCTCAAAGTCTTCTATACCTTGAATCGGTGGCTTCTTAGGCGTAAAACGACCACCACCCGCTGCAATTACAACAAGCTTTGCTTCAAGTGATAAACCCTGATCTGTCTTAATAAGAAAACCATCATCCAACTCTTGTAACTCTTCAACCACATGGCCTAAATGAAACTCTGGTTTAAAGGGCTTGATTTGCTCCATAAGCTGATCTGTTAATTCTTGGCCAGAAATTTTAGGAATAGCTGGTATATCGTAGATAGGTTTATCTGGATAAAGCTCAGCACATTGACCGCCAACCTTTGGCAAAACATCAATCACATGGGTCTCAATATCCAAGAGCCCCAATTCAAAAACGGCAAAGAGCCCAACGGGCCCTGCACCTATAATGGCAACATGTGTTTTAACCATGCTCACCATTCACTAATCCTTTAGATCATCCCAAAGATCACGGACTTTTGAGAAGAATCCTTGTGATTGAGGATTGTTTTTTTCTAGTGGCACTTCTCCTGCAAACTCATTGAGAAGCTCTTTTTGCTTCTTGGTTAAATTAACCGGTGTTTCAACATAGACATCAACAAACATATCCCCACGAGCTGAATGGCGCAAGATTGTCATACCCTGCTCTTTAAGGCGCATACGCGTCCCTGACTGAGTTCCTGCTGGAATTTTAACCTTAGAACGACCGCCATCAATCAATGGAACGTCTACACTGCCACCTAAGGTTGCTGTCACCATAGATACAGGCACACGGCACTCAAGATCAGCCCCACGGCGTTGGAAAAACTTATGTGGCTTTATAGAGATAAAGACATACATATCACCTGAAGGACCACCACGGAAGCCAGCCTCACCTTCTCCTGAAAGACGGATACGTGTACCATCTTCAATTCCAGCTGGAATGGCTACATCAAGCTTTTTATCTTTACGCAGACGGCCTGATCCATG
>CAXRKA010000068.1:0-5238 GCA_964231155.1 Alphaproteobacteria bacterium
ATGATCTTGAAATTGCTGAAGCAGAAGCTGCACTGGCGGCTTGGAAAAAAGTGAATAAGAACAAAACGCCACCAGAACTTGTTGCTCGCACGCCTCAAAAAGTTGAAGCTTTGGCAAAGTTGAATGCTGCCAAAGCGCAATTGGAAGATGCAAAGTTAGATCTTCAAAGAACATCCTTCTCTATGCCATTTACAGGGCGTGTGTTATCGACCAGCCTAGAACAGGGACAATATGTTAGTGCCGGTCAAAGCTACGGAATGGTCTATGACATTAATACATTGGAGGTGCGTGCCTCTTTAGAGGACAAGAAGCTCAATTGGTTGTTGGGTTCAGATGAGGATCCCGTAATTACGATAGATGCCATGTATTTGGGCAAAGAAAAAACCTATAAGGGATATATCAAACGTGGCGTTTCATCACTGAATGCCCAAACACGATTTGCCACAGTTGCATTTGGCTTTAAAGATATTCCTGGTGATTTAGTGCCTGGTGTGTTTGTTGACCTCAATATCAAAGGTCCAAAGCTAGAAGATGTTTATATAGTGCCTGTAGATGTGGTTCAGAAAGGCTCTTTAATTTGGGCTTTGGATAAAGAGGACCGTATCTATGAAGTTGATGCTGAGATCGTTTACTTGGACAAAGATGTTTTGGTTTTAAGTGGCCTTGACGGAGAGAAACGTTTTGTAACCAGTAAACTACCAGGTGCTGTTGAAGGGATGAAAGTCAATATTGATGCATCTAATGGCGCTTCGCCAGACGTTAAAAGTAATGATCAGAGAGGTGCTGTAGGGGATGTCTGATTCATCATTCCAGATTCCAGAAAATAGGGGTTTAATTGCTTGGTTTGCGCATAATCATGTAGCAGCCAACATCTTAATGCTTCTGTTTCTCCTTGGTGGTTTCTTCAGTGTTACTCAGATGCGCACGGAAACATTTCCGTCCATTGACCCTAAAACAATCACTGTTTCTGTGGCTTATCCTGGGGCAACACCCTATGAGGTGGCTGACTCCATCACAAGCCGTGCAGAAGAGGTTTTACTTGGTACGGAAGGTGTGAAGCGCATTTCATCAAGAGCCTCCGAGGGCATGGGTTTAGTTACAGTTGAGCTGGAAGAATTTTCTAACGCTGATGATGTTTACAATGATGTTGAAACAGCCATCAATAGTCTTTCAGATTTTCCTCCTGAGGATGCAGAACGCCCCATCATTACAAAAACAAAAATTACGCCTAGTGTATTGATCCTAGCTTTGCACGGTGATGTGTCTGAAGAGACTCTAAAATACTGGGCGGAAACACTAGAGGATGAAATTCGTGCATTGCCTGATGTTGCTCTCACCGATGTGAAAGGGGTTCGTGATTATCAAATTTCTATTGAAGTGTCAGAAGAAGATCTGCGTCGTTATGGTCTTTCAATGTTAGATGTTGGGCGCATTGTCTCTAACTTTTCTATTGATGTTCCTGCGGGGACGATTGAATCAAGACAAGGTGATATTCTCTTACGTGTTCAAGAGCGCGGATACACCGCATTTGATTTTCAGGATATTGTCCTACGAACACTTGAAGATGGTTCAAAGCTTTATTTGGGTGATGTCGCTAATATTATCGATGGTTTTGAGGATGTTAACTTGGTCAGTCGCTTTAAAGGTCAGCCTGCAGCGTTTATTCATGTTTCACGGAGTACATCTCAGGATACACTCGATATTGCTAGTGTGGTGAAAGACTACATAGAAACGGTCGAGCTTCCAGAGGGCTTGGAGCTGACAATACGTGAAGATGAAACCATTATTCTTGAGGACCGCATCAACTTGATGCTCCGTAATGCGATACTTGGTTTTATGCTCGTCTTTATCATCTTACTTCTATTTCTTGATTTAAAGCTGGCGTTTTGGACCAGTGCAGCGATCCCGATTTCATTCTTTGGCGGATTGATGTTTATTTATTTTATGGGTTATAGCCTCAATATGATCTCGCTTTTTGCCTTGATCGTCGTTCTCGGGATTGTTGTGGATGATGCTATTGTGACTGGTGAAAGTATTTTTGAATCACAAGAGCAAGAGCGCAAACATATTGCGCGTGCTCAACGTGGTGAGAATGCGGTTTTGCGTGGTGTTTATCAGGTGATTGCGCCCGTGACTATTGGTGTCGTAACAACCATGGCGGCTTTTGCACCATTGATTTTTAGTACAGGGACTTTGGGGCAAATCATTCGCCAAATCCCGATTGTTGTGATCCCGATCCTGGCTGTCTCACTTCTTGAGGCGTATTTTATTTTGCCAGCACATTTATCCAATCCTAAGCGCTGGAGTATGGGGGTTGTTGCTGTATTGCGTAACCGTTTTGCTGATGGGCTTGCATGGTTTATTGAGAATGCCCTTAAGCCTTTTGCGACTTTAGCTATGCGCTGGCGCTATGCCACAGTGGCAGCTTTTATAGGGATTATGATTATCACCATGGCACTCTTTTCTTCTGGTATTGTACGCTTCGTCTTCTTCCCCATTATTGAAGGTGATCAAATTTCGGTGAGTGTTACAATGGAAGAGGGCACACCGTTCAACTTGACCCAAGATGTCATGAACAATATTGAAGGTCATGTACAAGATATTCGTACCTCACTCATGGCGGGTGGATCAGATCCATTTGAGAGTATTTCCCTGAGCATAGGTGAGACACAAAGTGCGGGCGGTGCGCCTGGTTCTGTCAATAGCAGTAGTGCCAATCACCTAGGTCAAATCATTCTTAAACTCGTACCGTCTGACTTTCGTTCGTATTCCGCGGCTCAGATTGAGACAATGGTCCGTAAACGTATAGAAAATATTGCTGATATTGAGAGCTTAAAGTTTGAAAGTTCCTTGATAGGAGAAGAAGCTGATATTGAAGTTGAATTGTCTCATAAAGATGCTGAGATGTTGAATAGAGCTGCGGAAGAACTCAAAGAAGCACTCAGTAAAATTGATGGTACCAAAGAGGTTGATGATAGTTTTGAGATCGGTAAAACAGAATATGTTTTTGAATTAACAGATGAAGGATTGGCCGTCGGTTTGACGCCAGCTGACCTTGGTCAGCAACTGCGTTTTGCCTTTTTTGGTTTGGAAGTACAACGTTTTCAGCGTGGCCGGTCAGAAGTGATTGTTTATGTGCGCTATCCTAAAGATGATCGTGAAAGCCTCACGCGCCTTAAAGATACACGTATTCGTTTAGCGGATGGATCAGAGGTGCCATTAACTTCAGTTGCAAGCATCAAAGAACAATTGGGTTTCTCTAATATTTATACGGTCGATGGACGACGTATCGTGTCTGTAACATCGGATGTGGATTATGAGATAACCACGCCCAATGATATTATGAAGCTTTTAACTTCACAGATCTTGCCTGATTTACAGGCCAAATACACAGGGCTTAGTTTTAGCTTTGAAGGTGAAAGCCGGGAACAAAATGAAGATTTGGCTTCCTTAGGTAAGAATATGCTTGTTGCCTTAATGATCATCTATGTTCTTTTGGGCGGCCAACTGAGAAGTTATATTCAGCCTGTTGTTATCATGTCGGCCATTCCTTTTGGCGTTGTCGGTGCTGTATGGGGACATTTCCTCTTTGGGCACGATCTTAGCTTCTTGTCTCTTTTCGGTATTGTGGCTTTGACAGGCGTTGTGATTAACGACAGTGTTGTGCTGGTGGATTATTATAACAATCATAAGAACGATAATGCGGATCTCTCTCATTTTGAATCTTTGAAGCAAGCCATTGCGCGTCGTTTCCGACCCATATTGCTGACAACTTTAACAACCAGTTTGGGCTTAATGCCGATGCTATTGGAGATAAGCCTTCAAGCACAATTCTTGATCCCGATGGTGATTTCATTAGCCACGGGTATTATCTTTGCGACCGTGATTATTTTGATCCTCGTGCCATGCCTTATCCTTATCATCAATGATATTAAAGGCCTTAAGCGTTTTTGCATCCCATCATAAATCTGTGATTTGATCATGACATGGACAGTCTATATTCTCGAATGTGGTGATGGTTCTCTTTATACTGGGATTACAAATAACCTCGATGCACGCGTCGCTGAACATGAAAAAGGGACGGGTGCAAAATATACGCGTGGCCGCGGCCCTTTATCCGTTGTTTTCACAGAAGAACACCCTGACCGCAGCACAGCGTTGAAACGTGAGTATAAAATTAAACAAATGCCTGTTGCTGAAAAGCGTGCGCTTTTTTAATTCTGATAAGGTTTTTGAATAAAGTAAAAACTGTCAGCATGGTTATCATACGTCTTGATGATTTTATCAACATAACCACTGTGTAAAAGTTCTGTAAGCGCAGTATTGAGTGTATTGATGAGATCAATCTCACCTTTCTTAACAGAGAGTGAATTGGCATAGACCGATAAGGGCGCATTAGGGACAATATTTTTGAGTCTATTAGGATTTTGGGCAAGGTAAGCGTTGCCCTGATAGATTTCAGTAAATGTCACATCGGCCTTTTTATTTTGAACATTCAGCATATTCGATGTGTAGTCACTTAAAGCAGGTAAAGATAAAAGTTGGGCTTTGGGGAAGCGCTCTTGCGCAAGATAGAAGGGCAGGGTGCCGTCAATCGCAGATATCGTGATTTCAGAGGTGTTCAGCTGTTCGATATTTCTAAATCGATCATCATCATCTCTTACCCATGCCCCAATGCCACTATACCATAGTGGTCTTGCAAAATCGACTTTATGAGCTCTGGCACTAACAGGCCAAGCTATACCACACATAGCATCAAATTTTTGAGCATAAAGTTCTTGAGGAAACTCAGAAAAGCTTGTTTCAGTTGTCCATTCAACCGTCCAGCCTAGTCGTTGTGCGGCCATATTAATGATTTCAAACATGATGCCAGATAGCTCACCAGTTTTTGTGTCTTTTACAATGGCTGGAGGATAAATAACGTAACCACAGCGTAAGGTTTGTGTCTCTTTGATACGTTGATAAGCACTATAAGTCTCTGTGCCCTGAAGATTTTTAGCAGAGTTATAAGATGTTATAGCGAAAGCTGTAACGGCAGAAATGATGAGAGTAAGTAGATATTGATACTTAGCTTCATGGTATAACTTAAATCAGCAAAGGTCAATTATAAACAGGGGCAAACATTTAAAGCACAGCTTTTCCAGCTAAAGCTGATAAACACCCGTTGGTTGTTGCATGATCAATCTTACTCTATCGATTGCTCCTTTGGCCATGCAAATTCTATTGTTAATCTGGTGT
>CAXRKA010000069.1:0-4670 GCA_964231155.1 Alphaproteobacteria bacterium
TATCTTGAAACCTATCCACAGCATGATTTGGTTGATAATGCGAAGTATTGGATGGCTGAAACACATTACGTGCAAAAAGATTATCAGAAGGCGGCACGTATGTTTGCTAAAGCCTATCAAGATGCGCCCAACAGTCAAAAAGCCCCTGATAATTTGCTCAAACTTGCCTTATCTCTTGCAGCATTGGATAAAAAGGCAGATGCCTGTGTTACGCTCAAGCAGATGGAGAATGGTTTTACTGATCTCAGAGCGCCCCTTGAGCGTCGCATGAAAGCAGAGCAAGAGCGCCTTGATTGTTTATAAAGGTCTGCTTCTGTGACTTTGGACATCCAAAAACTTGCATCTTTTCTCGATAGGATAGACACGCCATCTGAGATATGTGTGGCTGTCTCCGGTGGTCGAGATAGTATGGCTTTGCTTCATGCTCTTCATGCTCTCGGTCAATACACTGTTCATGCACTAACTGTTGATCATGGTTTGCGTGAAGGGTCTGCTAAAGAGGCAGAGACTGTCAAGGCAAATTGTGAAGAATGGGGCATCCAGCATCACACATTACAGTGGTCACATAATGGAAAAATAGACCGCGGTCTTCAGGAACAGGCACGCCAAGCACGTTATCAGCTGATGTTTGATTATATGGATGCATCAGGTATCACGGCTTTATGTTTGGCGCATCAGCTGGATGATCAGGTTGAAACATTCTGGATGCGATTACAGCGGGGCTCAGGTCTAAAGGGGCTCTCATCCATGCGGCCTATGTCTGTAAGAGATAATAAAACATTGATCCGTCCGTTCCTTGATCATGAGCTTGATGTCACACGGGAGGTAACAACGGCGTATTGTGAGGAAAAAGGTGTTCTCTTCATTGATGACCCATCGAACAGCAATGATAATTTTGAGCGTGTGCGTGTACGCGAAACACTTGATCAGCTCTATAAAGAAGAAACTTTGTCACGAGAAGGTGTTCTGCGTTCTATTCAGCGGTTGGAACGCCACGACAGGGATTTAGATTATGCTGCTCATAAATTCATCGAAGAGTTTGTGTCCTTTGATTTGAAAATTGGTACAGCATTCATCCAATCGTACATTAATGAACAAACATTCCCATTGAGGCGTCGTGTTTTTGATTATGTTTTGGCTATGGTTGGTGGCCGACAAGAGCCACTATTACTATCAAAACTAGAAGATTGTATTCAAAGGTTGGATCAAGAGCAAAAACTCACACTAGCTGGATGTTGCATTGAAAGAACGGAGGAAGGTTTTTCTGTTCTTCGTGAACAACGTCACTTGCCAGAACCAATCACAGTTGGAGAACATGTAACCAATTGGGATGGCCGCTTTGATCTGTCGTTTATGAGTACTGATAAAGCCAGTATCATTAAAACTCTGGACGAAAAAGATGTACAAGAGGTGATCACATTAACGGATAAAGTATACACTGCAGTAGAACTTCTAACACTTCCTGCTCTATATAATAATGAAGAATGGTGGGTGATACCAAGTTTAGCTCTGGTTAATCCGAAACTAGATCATAAATTCACAGTGGACTTTTCAGATATAAAGATTACCTTTAAAGTTATAGATTATCTTACCTATCAAGGACGAGTACAGACGTGAGTGAGAATAAAAACAACAAAGACAATAAAAACGATTTTGCCAAGAACGTAGCGTTATGGGTTGCCATTGCCCTGGTTTTTGCTGGCCTTTACTCTGTTTTTCAGGACACCTCCACCGCTTCGGATCAAGTCACATACAGTGAGTTTTGGTCCAATGTACAAGAGGGCCGTGTCTCTAATGTTGTGATTGAAGGCGGTGTCATTAGCGGGGAACTGGTGAATAGTCAGACATTTTCAACACTCAAGCCATCTGATAGCTCTATTACAGATACATTATTAGAAAAAGGCGTGCGTGTAAGTGCACAAAAACCAGATGAAGGCTTGCCAACATTCTTTGGTATTCTTCTATCCTGGTTCCCTATGTTGCTTCTGATTGGTGTATGGATTTTCTTCATGCGTCAAATGCAAGGCAAAGGTGGCGGCGGCGCCATGTCTTTTGGTAAATCCAAAGCACGTCTTCTGACAGAGAAAAGTGAGCGTGTTACCTTTGAAGATGTTGCTGGCATTGATGAAGCCAAAACAGAATTAGAAGAGATTGTTGAGTACCTTAAAGACCCCCATAAGTTCCAACGTTTGGGCGGTAAAATTCCTAAAGGTGCGCTTTTGGTTGGGCCTCCAGGAACGGGTAAAACGCTTGTTGCACGTGCAGTGGCTGGTGAAGCCAATGTGCCTTTCTTCACTATTTCAGGTTCTGATTTTGTTGAGATGTTTGTTGGTGTTGGTGCAAGCCGTGTCCGTGACATGTTCGAACAAGGCAAGAAAAATGCACCATGTATTATCTTTATTGATGAGATTGATGCTGTCGGTCGTCACCGTGGCGCTGGTCTTGGTGGAGGTAATGATGAACGTGAACAAACACTCAATCAGCTCTTGGTTGAGATGGATGGTTTTGAAGCCTCTGAAGGGGTTATTCTTTTGGCTGCCACAAACCGCCCTGATGTTTTAGATCCTGCCTTACTTCGTCCCGGTCGTTTTGATCGTCAGGTCACAGTACCTAACCCTGATGTCACAGGTCGGGAGAAAATCCTCAAGGTGCATATGAAGAAAGTGCCTTTGGATGATGATGTAGAGCCAGCAGTTATTGCGCGTGGTACGCCTGGGTTTTCTGGTGCAGATTTAGCCAATCTTGTCAATGAAGCAGCACTTTTAGCAGCACGACAAGATCTAAAGCTTGTGAATATGTCTTGCTTTGAAGAAGCTAAAGACAAGGTGATGATGGGCGCTGAGCGTAAATCTATGGTCATGACAGATAAAGAGAAAAGCCTCACAGCTTATCACGAAGCCGGTCATGCTGTTGTTGCTCTCCATGAAGAGGAGTCTGACCCTATTCATAAAGCGACAATTATTCCACGTGGCCGTGCATTGGGTATGGTGATGCGTTTGCCAGAGCGTGATCGTATCTCAGTGTCCTATGATAAGTTGATGGCCGATTTGGCCGTGGCCATGGGTGGCCGTGTAGCTGAAGAAATGATCTTTGGTGCTGGTAAAGTCACGACAGGTGCTTCTAGTGATATTCAATCCGCCACATCAATTGCACGTCGAATGGTTACTGAATGGGGTATGAGTGATAAGCTTGGACCACTGCGTTATGGTTCTCCAGAAAGCGAAGAAGTGTTCTTAGGCCATTCTGTCACACAGAGTAAAGAGATTTCTGATAAGACAGCGCAAACTGTTGATGAGGAAGTGCGTCGTATTGTTGATGCGGGTTACAAGCGCGCAGAAGAGGTTTTGACCAAACATAAAGATGAATTGGAAAAACTGGCACAAGCCTTGTTGGAATATGAAACACTTTCAGGTGATGAAATTCAGCAATTGATTGATGGTAAAGAGCTTGACCGCGCCAAGGCCGTTGATGAAAAGAAAAAAGAGAAAGCCAAAGAGAAGGCTAAGAAGAAACGCTCTGCTATTCGCATCATCAACGACAATAGTGATGATCAATCATCACAAACCAAAGATAAACAATAGATATCTTCATGAAAAAACGATCAGTCAAGGTGATGGGGCACGATACGAGCATCACGCTTGAAGAGCCATTTTGGAAGGCGCTCAAAGATTTGGCTGAAGAGCAAGGGCTATCTGTCAATCAAATGGTGTCTGATATTGATCAATCAAGAGAAATGGAAACGGGTTTATCAAGCGCTATTCGCATTTATATACTCAACCATTACAGGTCAAGTAAACCTTGATTACGGAAGCTAAAATGTCCCTCTTTTCCAATAATAATATGGTCGTGAACTGTAATGTTCATTACATTGGCGGCTTCAATAATTTGTTCAGTCATTCTTAGATCATCTTCAGATGGTGCAGGATCACCAGAAGGATGATTATGCACAAGGATCATGGCTGTGGCTGATAGATCCAAGGCGTTTTTAACCACTTCACGTGGGTAAACAGGTGTGTGATTGATGGTTCCTGTTTGTAAGACAATATCTTTGATCAAGACATTTTTGCTATTGAGGTAAAGAACACGGAATTGCTCACGTTTTTCTTCAGCCATGGCTGTATGGCAATAATCAAGAACAGAGTCCCAAGCACTTAAAACAGTTTTATCTTCGAGTTGCTGTTGTTTGATCCGTTTTGACAGCGCATAGCAGGCTTTGAGATGTGTGGCTGTATTGTCTGAAACACCGCTGATTTGTGTAAGCTGTGTAATGGATGCAGCAAGAACACCAGATAAGGATTTAAACTCTTTGATGAGTGTCTTGGCTAAAGGCTTAACGTCTTTGCGTGGAATACACTGAAATAGAATAAGCTCGAGCAACTCATAGTCAGGGAGATCATCTTGTCTTTCCAGGAAGCGTTGCCTTAAGCGATCACGATGACCGTGGTAATGCGGCGTATCTTGGTTCGCTTTTGGAGGGGCTTGCTGTGTCATAACTAGAGATAGGGTGGTTGTGTATAGCCTTTAGGGGATAATGTGAAAATCTCAAAACCATCAGATGTCACGCCTAGAGTATGTTCAAATTGAGCTGACAGTTGGCGGTCTTGGGTGATGGCTGTCCAGCCATCGCCGAGCACTTTAACATCTTTGACACCGGCATTGATCATGGGCTC
>CAXRKA010000070.1:0-5371 GCA_964231155.1 Alphaproteobacteria bacterium
GCTCAGCACCAGATTTAATGTCGGTACGTGCCAGCGCTTCTATGACTTCTAGGCTGGATCTCATCCATTTGGCAAAACTGTGTTCTGATGAACTATTTATCAATGTTCCAAGCGGCTCATAACAAGCCAAAAGATCCTGAATAAGCGCAGTGTAATCACTAAAATCAGCCTGATCACCGCTGTCAGAGACATGAGGGTTTTGACAGCGTTCCAAGATGCCTTTCCAGCCACCTGGTATGACAAGGCCGCGCAAAATATCATTTTCTAATGTATCGGCAAGGCGCTTTGTTTCATTACGTGGACGGCCTAGGGCTGTTTCGGGCAGGTTAAAAATGGAGACGAGTGACAAGCCAGATTGTGACTCATAAGAGCGCAGTGCTGTCAAAATAAAACGACCAATCGGCATATGTGTGAGGGGGCGCCCAGCACTATCATCGATTTGAATACCCCAGCGCCGCATAAGCGCAATGACACGCCGTGCTAAGTTTCGATCGGGTGTAATCAGGTGTGCGGTTTTATTGTTTTGCTCAACAACATCACGCAAAATCACAGCAATGCTTCGTGCCTCATCTGTTTGTGTGTTGCTTTGTATAACATGAATGTTTTCAATGGCACTTGAGCCCAGCTTTGCTTTTGTCCAGTTTTGGGTTGTTTCTGCTGGACGCATCGCTTGAGAAATCAATTCTCTTCGTTGCGGTAGTTTGTCTTCTTGCTTAGAAGCCGGGTTGTATTCTTGAATAGAAGCACGGTCAACACAAAGTGCATCCATTGTTTTTTGAAGCGCATATTGTGGATGTTGTTTATCGAGTTTTTGCCAGCTGTCTTCATCGAGGCCCTGGTCCAACGCAGGCAGGATAACAAGACCAGAAGGTTGCTGTGCAACAGCGGACATAAATTGCTGTACGGCAGGAATAACACCTGTTGATCCAGCAACAATAACGGGTGTGTTGATATGTTTTAAATGCTCACTGCGTGCTTGGAGAACAAGATTGCGATGTTGAGCGGGGTTCAGGTAACCCATATTATCCAAGATTTTTGGCCATTCGCTGTAAATAATCTCAAGAAAGTTGAGGTTCTTTTGCCAATGTGTGGCCCATTCTTCTGTTTGCGCTTCTTCAGGGATAAGGTCTTTGAGGTCTTTGAAGTTCAGTCCATGAGAATAGACAGCATCAATGAGTTGACCAAGTTGGCGTGCAAGCTGCAGGGCCTGAGCATAGCTTAGGTCAAAATCTTTCCGTCCTAAAATTAAACGTGATAAAACAAACTGTCGTTTCAATTGTGGTATAGGTGGTGGAATGTCGAGCTGTGCATTGTGCACTAATAGGTCTTCGCTATCCACATCACCAATAGGGGTGAGGCGTGGTAGAAGAGTGGCTTGGCCGTTTGAGACATTTAAGAAGGCTTCAGAGAATGTTTTGCAACTTCTGCGGTTAGGGAGGTAAATATGGACAGACGGAATATCAATTAGCCTATCTTGATACTCTTTCCACAAACCTTCAGCTAAGACTGTAGAAAAATTTCGGCCGGCTGAAATATTGTAAACATTTGATTTGGTCATGCATTACATCCTTGAACAACATCATGCCAGTGATCTTTTGAAGGATAGAATTCAATTGTGACTGAGCGGGTGTCATCACCATCGGCTTCAATATAAATTTTTAAATGCCTCTCAGGCACAAGTTCACCCAATCGCTCTGGCCATTCAACAAGTGTAATGGCCTCTTCTAAACTGTCTGACCAACCCAGCTCAAAAATATCATCTTCAGCATCATGTTCTGGAAGCCGATAAAGGTCATAATGATGAATCAGGCTTTGATCTGGTTTTGTGTATTCTTGCATCAAGGTAAAGGTGGGGCTGGGTACAATGGTTTCAGCATTGTTGAGTAGAGCGTGTATGAATGCACGTGCAAAGGTTGTTTTCCCAGCGCCTAAGGTGCCATAGAGGAGCATGCAGTCTCCTGTCTGGCTATGTACACTCAAGCGCTTGGCTAGGCTATGTAGGGCATCTAAATTGAGATTGTTGATGATCATGGTCATAAAGATAGGCGTTTTTGAGCCCAAGATCAATTTAATGTCTTATCGTTCTTCATATCATCTTGTGCATAACTCTGTGTATAAGAATTCCTTGCAATCCGCATGAATATTGGCACAATGAATTTTCACTACCAAAAGGGATAAAAATGAATGATTCAGTGATCAAACTATCGTCTCAATCCGCTGATCGTGATCCAGAAAGTGATGAATATCGCAAGCTTCCTCACAACGAAGAGGCCGAGCAGGCGCTCTTAGGTGCATTGTTGACGGATAACCGTGCTTTTGAAAAGGTGGAAGAATTTCTAAGGCCAGAACATTTTTATACTCCTGTGCATGGCCGTATCTATGAATATGCTGTAAGGCTGATTGAAAAAGGCCAAGTGTCCAATCCTGTGACGCTCAAATCTTATTTTGATGACGATGAAGATCTTGAGCATGTTGGTGGTGCACAATATTTAGTTGATCTGGCGGCTAATGTGATTTCAACAGTTAATGTTCATGATTATGGAACAACGATCTATAACCATTTTCTTCGCCGTGAATTGATTGAATTGGGTGAGGGCGTTGTGAATACGGCCTATGTTCATGATCTGGACAAAACGCCCGTTCATATGGTTGAAGAGGCCGAAACAAAACTGTTTAATCTCGTTGAGTTTGGTGACCAGAACAGAGGTTTTATCAGTTTCAACGATTCCATGGTGCTGGCATTAGAGACAGCCGAAAAAGCCTATAAGGCTGGTGGTGACCTTACTGGAATTGACTCTGGATTTAAGGGCATCAACCGATATATGGGTGGTTTGCATAGAAGTGACCTTATTATTTTGGCTGGACGTCCAGGGATGGGTAAGACCTCACTTGTCACCAATATTGCTTATCAATCAGCGCTTAAATATCACAAAACAAAAGGCGAGAGGGGTGCCAGAGTGGCTTTCTTCTCTTTGGAGATGTCAGCCGAGCAATTGGCTCTTCGTATTATGGCGGATGCAGCTTCCGTCCAGTCCCAAAAAATTAGACAGGGGCAAATCACAGAGACAGAGTTTGTTAAATTTGCAGAAGTCACAGAAAGCCTTTCCGCTTTGCCATTGCATATTGATGATACGCCAGCTTTGACCATTGCTGGGATTAGAAATAGAGCGCGCAGAATGTATCGTAAGTATGGCTTGGATATGATCATTATAGATTATTTACAGCTTCTCTCTGGATCAGCAAAGCGCGCAGGTGAAAACCGTGTTCAAGAGATCTCCGAGATTTCACGGGGTTTAAAAACGCTTGCCAAAGAGCTCAATGTGCCTGTGATTGCACTATCTCAGCTTTCAAGAAAGGTGGAAGAGAGAACGCCGCCTATTCCTATGTTGTCAGATTTGCGGGAATCAGGTTCCATTGAGCAGGATGCGGATGTAGTGATGTTTGTTTATCGTGAAGCTTATTATTTGGATCAGAAGCTGAATGATAATCAGGATGACCCCAATTATGCTGAAAATCAAAAACGATTAGAAGACATTCAAAATGACGCTCAGGTCATCATTAGTAAGCAGCGTCATGGACCAACTGGCTCAGTTAATCTTCACTTTGAAGGGCAATTCACACGATTTAGTGATCGGGATACTCGTCATAATGAGTAAATTAGATTCTTGAGCACTTGACATTAATATAGAAATCACGTTTCCTCGACACCATGTTAGATATGATCTTAAAATTCCCTCTTGCTCTATGCCAACGTATTGGATACACCGTTCTTTCGTTCTTTGCAGCAGTAGGACGTTTTACATTTTTTATCCTCAATGGTTTAAAACATATTGTCGTTCCTCCATATTACCCTCGTGTTTTGGTGCGCCAGCTTATTGATATTGGGTATTATTCATTGCCTGTTGTGGGTTTAACTACATTGTTCACAGGGATGGTTTTGGCCCTTCAGAGTTATACAGGATTTTCTCGTTTTTCTGCTGAGGGTGCTGTGGCAACAGTCGTGGTCTTATCAATTACACGTGAATTGGCTCCAGTTTTAGCAGGCCTTATGGTGGCTGGACGTATTGGCGCATCTATGGCAGCGGAGATTGGAACAATGCGTGTGACAGAGCAAATTGATGCGCTTGAAACGCTCATGACGGATCCGTTTGATTATCTGATTTCACCACGTCTTTTTGCAGGGTTGGTGATGTTGCCTGTTTTGGTTTTAATCGGTGATGTGATTGGTGTCTTTGGCGGTTATATCATAAGTATTCATAAGCTTGGCTTTAATCCAGCAACATATCTCAAACAAACCTGGGAGTTCCTTGAGTTCATAGATGTATTCTCAGGGCTGGTCAAAGCGGCTGCTTTTGGTTTTATTGTCTCATTGATGGGTTGTTATCACGGGTTTTATTCTGGTCGTGGTGCTCAAGGTGTAGGTATGGCGACAACGAACGCTGTTGTTTCGGCTTCAATCTTGATTTTGATCTTTAACTATGTTCTGACACAGGTGTTCTTCTCATGAGCCAGAATAAGATTAAAATGAGCCTTAAAGATGTCTATAAGAGCTTTGGCTCCAACCATGTTCTGCGTGGTGTGAACCTCGATATTCAAGAGGGTGAGTCCATGGTTGTGATCGGCGGATCTGGAACGGGTAAGTCTGTCATGCTTAAATGTATTCTCAATCTCTTAAGCGCGGATAAGGGCTCGATTAAGGTCGATGATTTGGAAATGGTAGGGGCTAAGCGCGCAACGGTCCAGGCCATTCGTTCAAAGATCGGGATGCTGTTTCAAGGTGGAGCTCTCTTTGATTCTTTACCTGTATGGCACAATATCTGTTTTGAATTACTGCAAACAGATCGTACAACTCCAAAGGAAGCCCGTGATATTGCCGCTGAGAAGCTGAAGGCTGTGGGGTTGAGTGCCGATAACGTTGAAAAATTTCCGGCTGAGCTGTCGGGGGGGATGCAAAAACGTGTTTCTCTAGCACGAGCTATCGCTGCAGAGCCAGAAATTATCTTCTTTGATGAGCCAACAACTGGGCTTGATCCTATTATGGCTGAAGTGATCAACGAACTCATTTTAAAATGTGTTCGTGATTTAGGCGCAACGGCTCTGACTATTACGCATGATATGGAGAGCGTGCGTCGCATTGCTGATCGTGTGTCTTTGATCCACCAAGGCGAGATCCTATGGACAGGTGATATTGATCAGTTGGATAAAAGTAAGAATGATTTTGTTGATCAATTCATCCACGGACGTGCTGAAGGTCCCATTAAAGTTGGGTAGTAACCACGCCTTCTAATGTTTTGATATTATTCGTGAAATTCTGCAATATCGGGTATGCGATTGAAGGCTATTTTTGTACCTGAATACAAACCCATGGATG
>CAXRKA010000071.1:0-4528 GCA_964231155.1 Alphaproteobacteria bacterium
CACCATCCTGATTTCGGATGGGCAGATGGTAGAGCATTGTCGGTTGGCTCAGATGGCATTGGCCTGGGGCCAGACAGACAAGGTTCACAAGTTACGCCTATGCATTCTCCCTCAATTTTAAACTTCGCATTTACTGGATTATTGCTACCACCAGAATAGGACACAGAGTCACTGGAGGCACTGTTGAATGGTTTTGTACAACACTTACAAATAAATTCATTATGGTCTGCTGATGACGAATCACTGATCATGAAACTTGCTCACACCTTATTTTATACATGTAACCCCTTGTTTACGCACACTTTATAAAGGGGACACTTTATTATTGTTATGTCATACATTGTACCGTATGAGAATTAACATATGGTGAGAAGATCTTAAGGAAATATGAAGGACGAATTGGGGGCTAAGTCTTTAGTTTTTTGGGAAAATTGATGATCCAGAAGAGCTCAGATCAATATTGCGGCCGTTGTTCTTATAGCGGTGTAAACCTTCATCAATCATAGCGGATAAAAGAGAAGTAAAATTCACCTTTGGTTCTGCAGCTTCCCATAGATAATAGGCCATAGAGCCAGGGATTGTATTGACCTCATTTAGCCATATTTTTCCAGATTTTTCGTCACAGAGGAAATCAATACGTGGCGCACCATAGATTGTGAGGACCCTGAAAAGCTCATAGGCGCTATCTTCAATAACTTTCATCTGTTTTTTACTGAGCTCTTCAGGGTTGATGGTGCGATTGGCTGTTTCCATACCAGCATCATCCATCCCACCACCTAATTTGCTTTCAATACCCCCTTGAGAGAGATATTTGTCACCAAAACTCAAGAAATTACCGTCTTCATCGCGCGCAGGACGCTCAACAGCAGATAAACGTGGCTCGCCAAAAGCATTGGAGATAGAAATATTATATTCAACGAGATTTTCAACATAAGGCTCAATCATTGCTGCCGTATCCATCTTAAAGATCTTAATCAAGGCGGCATGAAGATCTTCAATATCATCGACTTTAAATACGCCAACACTACTTCCAAGATTGCATGGCTTGATACAAACAGGAAACGTAATTTTCTCTTCTTTTTCTAATTGGTCAATGTCTATGGTTTCGCCCATCGGTGGACGTGGAACAATCACTTGATCTAAGACGGGAATACCCACAGAGCGGCATAAACGCTTTGTCGTCGGCTTACTCATAAAAATAGATGAAGAGAGAACATCAGCCCCTGTATAGGGGACACCAGCTGTTTCGAGAAGACCCTGGATCATACCGTCTTCACCAACAGATCCGTGAAAAGCAATCAATGCGACGTCAAAATATAAAACATCAGATTTATTGAACAACCCCCCACCTTGGAAAGCAAGGAATGGGCGTTCAGCAGAGCGTATACGGCCTATAGGAAAGTCAATCTGTGTGAGTTTCTTACGCGTTTTATCGTTGAAGTGATAATTGGCACGATCAAGCAACGCCTCACCCGTCCACCAATCACCCTTTTGATCAATGTATACAGGGAGTGCTTCATATTTTGTGACATCAAGCGCTTCAATGGCTTTAAGGCCAGTTAGAATACTGACATCATGTTCAGGCGATAGACCACCAAAAAAAACAGCTACAATTTGCTTTGTCATGATTTCTTATTTTTATAAATATCAAGATTAGAAGGGTAAACCACCAAGACCGCCAAGGCCACCCATGGCCTCTTTAGTTTTTTCAGCAACCAAAGCTTCCACACGTTCTTTTGCAGAGTTCATAGCGGCCACAACAAGATCTTCAAGAACATCCTTTTCTGATAAATCAATTAGTGAATCATCGATTTTAATGGCCTGAACACCACCTGTACCAGTCATTGTTACGCGGATCATCCCGCCACCCGCTTCACCTTCAACGGTCATTGTGCCAAGCTGTGCTTGCATTTCTTTCATTTTAGCCTGCATGGCTTGTGCTTGTTTCATCATATCAGCGATTTTCATCGGTTGTGTCTCCTTGGTTATCTATTCTTTGAATATCAGTAATTTCAAAGGAAGGCAAGAGTTCAGTCGCTTTTTTGATTATGGGATGGGCCATAATTTCTTGCTTTTCTTGTGCTTCTTGTTTTTTCTTAAATTCAAGCAATGTATCGCTATCACTTTTGGCCGTAGCCTCTATGGTATAGCTCGCATTATCCCATTCACTGAGATAGCGATTGGCTTTCAGTAATAGCTTTTCAGGGGCACGATCACCGAGTGCAATGATGGCAACATTGTCTTTAATCTCAACAGGGCGCGCATGCATGTACAAGTTTTGGAAAACACCAATTTCGTTATTTTCCTTGAAAATATTGACTATTCTAGCCCATTTCTCCATGAGGGGATCATCCAAAACATCCTCTTGTATTCGCGCTTGAGCTGTGGCTGTACCACTTGTGCGTACAGGCTGAGGCTGAGCGGGAGCTTGAGGTGAAACAACAGTGGCTTTTTGATTGGATTGCTCAGGCACGGGGGCAGGCTGAGCTATAACATGTGCCGTTTCAGTTTTGGGTGTATTTTCAGCAACCATCTCACTCGGAGGTTTGCTGGTGTCCTGAACGGGTGCTATTGACTGACTGTTCAGTTCTTTTTTTTTTAGTGTCTCAACCAATTCTGTCATTGGCGGTAGGTCTGCTAGATACAGACCACGGATAAGGACAACTTCGAGCGCTTTTTGAGTGTCCGGTGCATAGCGTAACTCTTCTATACCCTTCATAAGCACTTGCCAGATACGTGTCAAAACTGGGATAGAAAGATGGCCTGCAAAGTTTTGTCCATGTTCTTTTTCTATAGGGCTGAGTCGTTCGTTGGTCAAAAGATTGGGATCGGCTTTGATGCGTGTAATCAGATGATTGACATCAAGGAGCTCATGCAAAACCATTTTGGGGTCAGCGCCACTTTCATAGAGGGTATCAAGATGTTTGAAAAAGGCAGCGGACTCACCCTTCATCAACGCGCCAAAACATTCAAAAATGAGACTGCGATCAGCTTTTCCAAGCATCTGCTCAACCAGAGAAGCTGAGATATTATTTGTGCCTGATAAGCCAATGGCTTGGTCTAACAGAGACAGTCCATCACGCACTGAACCATCAGCTGCACGTGCAATCATATTGAGAGCATCATCGTCAATTTTGACATTTTCTTTGGCAGCAATCATTTTATAATGTTCGGACAGAGTATCAACGCCAATACGACGTAAATCAAAGCGCTGGCAACGTGATAGGATCGTCACAGGGACTTTATGAATTTCAGTTGTTGCCAATATAAAGATGACATTCTTAGGTGGCTCTTCCAATGTTTTCAACAGTGCATTAAAGGCTGTTGTTGAAAGCATATGCACTTCGTCAATGATATAGACTTTATAACGTGCAGACGTGGGGGCGTATTTTACGCCATCCATAATTTCTTTAATATCATCCACCCCACGATGAGACGCCGCATCAATCTCCAAAACATCAGGATGACGGTCTTCAGCTATGGCTTGGCAAAAAGGGCAATCATCTGTTGGTCCTGTTGTGGGCTTATTGTTGTTGTTTGTGCCCACATAATTGACAGCACGGGCAAGCAATCTTGCAGTAGATGTTTTCCCTGTACCACGAATGCCTGTAAAAATATAAGCATGGTGCAGACGGTTATGTTCAATGGCATTTTGGAGGGTCTGTACAAGAGCATCTTGGCCAATCAGCTCGTCAAAATTTTGTGAACGATATTTACGCGCTAAAGGCTGATATGTTGGATTTTCGGTGCTCATGTGTGATAGTGTATCATGTTGCTCAGCAGTTGAAAAGCCAGCCTATAAATTATTTGAGTGACTTTTAAGTGGAAGCTGGATACAGACCCGATGGATCAAAGCATTGGCTGCTCCCTTTCGGGCCTGACCTGTATATACAATGGCACCGTCCTGCACCAACTTCCACAACAGATATAGCAAACTTGTCTGTGAAAGCAAGGTAAAACAAGGCATGCGCGGTGAAATATATTCACTAGAATTTGAGCTAAATATTTGACTCTTCCATTATGCTAGTATATTAATGGTATCTAGAGATTCGCATGGTCTATGCATAAGAATCGTAAGCCCGTAACACAGATCTTCTCATTCTAATTTATAAGACGTTTTCTAAAAAATTTAATCGATCGCAAATCATAGACGTCTAAGACGATATATCATCTAGGGATATCACGTATGTCTGACAAAACTAAACCTCAATCGGAGACAAAAATGTCTAAGAAAACTTTGACCACTGAAAAACCAAGTGGCGATTCATCTAAAAAGAAGCAAGACGATAAGCCTAAAGCGGGCAAAATCAAGATGGAGAAAATACCCAAGAAGCAAACACTTGTGAAGAACGAGAGTTTCCAGACAAAAGACAATGGTGACATGCTTCACCTTAAAGATTTGAAGAAGCTGAGCCCAGCAGAGGCATTAAAGTATGCAGAAGATATCGGCATCAAAGATGTGGATGGTAAGCGTAAGCAAGAGATCATGTTTGCGATCTTACAAACCTTAGCTGATAACGGCGAAAAA
>CAXRKA010000072.1:0-4885 GCA_964231155.1 Alphaproteobacteria bacterium
GGCCAATGAATTTGATAGAGATCAATATAGTCTGTTTGTAAACGCTCAAGACTGCCTTCAAGTGCCACTTTAATTGTATCTGGCGTAATGGGTTGCCCTTTACGGATCCAAGCCATACCAGGCCCCGTGACTTTAGTGGCCAAGATAGCCTTATCTCGTTGACCTGTAGTTTGGAACCATGTTCCAATGTACTTCTCAGTCAGACCTTGTGTCTCTTCACTAGGTGGCACAGCATAAAGCTCTGCCGTATCAAAGAAATTCACACCTTGATCGAGCGCATAAGACATTTGCTCATGAGCCTGTTCTTCTGAATTTTGCTCTCCCCAGGTCATTGTGCCTAAGCAAATTTCACTAACCTCAATATCTGTTGTTGGCAATCTATTATATTTCATTATCTTTGTTCATCCTTGATTGATTATTTATTTTGAAAGTGGCTCGCCGACTTCGCCCTTCAACATGGCTTTAAATTGAGGCAATAGCGCTTCACTATCTCTATCAAAATGGATATAATCGATATGTTGTTCTGGATTGTTGTAATCAACTCTAATGCCCCACAGCGGATAAGAAGAGTTGGGCAACATAGAATAACGTGCATCAGTCAAAAGACGATTATCATCTGGGCTTATTGCCAGAAAATCACGTGAGAAAAACTGAAAGCGCTTAATATCATTATAGAGGACTGTTTCTGGATCAAGGGATTGAGGCATCTGAAACAGCTCAATTTGATCTCCTTCATAGAGCTGAACTTGCCCCGTAATACTAGAACGATAGCCATCCATATGGATCGCATTGTCTTCTGTCTTGTAGATACCGCGCCAAAGGATCGTATTGAATAATGTGGGCTGAACATGATAATCAACAATTTTATGCCCGCGTCTCTCGGCGACATTCAATAGATGATGCTCAACACGGCAATTTTGAAAGAAACCAAAGCTCATGTATAAAAACAAAATCAAGACCGTCGACCAAATCACTGTGGATGACTTTGACTTTAAGTAAGCAAAAAAACCAAAGAGCATGGTCAATAGAACTATGGGATCAATAATGGGTAAGAATGACCACGCTGTTCGCTCATCAAGAAATGGCCAGTATAAGTGCGTGCCATAGCTTGTCGCTGAGTCCAAGAAACCATGGGTAGCCACACCTATTGTGCTATAGGCAAGAATTCTTTTGAAGCTAAGTTTATTACGGAGAAAGATCCACATAACACAAGCAGCGATCAAACCACCAATCGGAATAAACGCTAAAGCATGTGTAAAATGCCTATGGATCATAAGGCTGTATAAAGGATCTGTTGCAGATCGTAGAAAAACATCAGCATCTGGCAAGACACCACCAAAAAAACCACAAAGGCTGGCCCAAACATGCGCTCTTTTGTTTTGAGGTCGAGCCTCTTTAATTTCAGAATGAAGAACCTGAGCAGCAAGCCCTCCAATTAACCCTTGTGATAATGGATCCATGATAAGTATCTGGTTGTCTTTATAATGAAAAAGCCCTGCCATTCAGCAGGGCTTCGTCAATAATTTAGCATTGCAAAAGCAGTATGCCAAGCACGATTATTACATCATGCCGCCCATACCACCCATACCGCCCATGCCACCCATAGCAGCAGCGGCATCATTGGCTGGCTCTTGCTTAGAAGGCTTTTCAGCGATTGTTGTTTCTGTTGTGATCATCAAACCAGCGATAGAGGCTGCAGATTGAAGAGCCACACGCACAACCTTAGCAGGATCAATGATACCGGCTTTTACAAGATTTGTGTGCTCACCAGTCTGTGCGTTGTAACCAACACTGGTGTCTTTTTGCTGTAGGCATTTCTCAACAATAACAGAACCTTCATCACCAGCATTTGTTGCAATCTGGCGAATAGGTGCCTGTAGAGCTTTGCGAACGATATCGATACCAGCATCCTGATCTTCATTGTCACCTTTGACTTTATCAAGGCCACGTGTTGCATAAAGAAGAGCCGTTCCTCCACCAGGAACAATACCTTCTTCAACAGCAGCGCGTGTTGCTTGTAGAGCATCTTCAACACGATCTTTACGCTCAGACACTTCGACTTCAGTCACACCGCCAACACGGATGACAGCAACACCACCAGACAATTTTGCAAGACGCTCTTGCAGTTTTTCTTTGTCGTAGTCAGATGTTGTATCTTCGATCTGTGTCTTGATTTGGCTCACGCGTGCTTTAATCGCCGCTTTGTTACCAGCACCATCAACAATCGTTGTATTGTCTTTGGTGATCGTTACTTTCTTAGCTGTACCCAGCATATCCATCGTCATTGTCTCAAGCTTATGACCTGTTTCTTCGGATACCACTGTACCACCTGTCAAAACAGCCATATCTTGTAACATTGCCTTACGACGGTCACCAAAACCTGGTGCTTTAACAGCAGCAACTTTCAAACCACCACGCAACTTGTTGACAACCAAAGTAGCCAAAGCTTCACCTTCAACATCTTCAGCAATGATCAACAATGGACGACCATCTTGTACAACAGCCTCTAATGTTGGAAGCATATCTTTAAGGTTCGATAGTTTGCTATCATGGAAAAGAATAAATGGGTTTTCCAATTGTGTTGTCATTTTTTCACTGTCAGTTACAAAATATGGTGATAGGTAACCGCGATCAAACTGCATACATTCAACTGTTTCCAATTCCATCTCTAAAGATTTGGCTTCTTCAACAGTGATCACACCTTCTTTACCGACTGTGTCCATAGCTTTGGCAATTTTCTCACCAATTTCTATATCACCGTTTGCTGAGATTGTTCCAACCTTAGCGATATCATCGCTATTTTTAACAGGTTTAGAATTTTTACCTAGTGTTTCAACGACAGCTTGAACAGCTTTGTCAATACCACGCTTAAGGTCCATTGGGTTAGCACCCGCAGCAACATTCTTAAGACCATGATTACAGATTGCTTGGGCCAAAACAGTGGCTGTTGTTGTACCATCACCTGCTTGATCGTTTGCACGACTAGCGACTTCTTTAACAAGCTGTGCACCCATGTTCTCATGTTTGTTTTCAAGCTCAACGGATTTAGCAACTGTCACACCATCTTTAGTGATTTGAGGTGCGCCATAGCTTTTTTCAATTAAAACATTACGTCCCTTCGGACCCAATGTCACTTTAACAGCATCCGCCAAAGAATTCAGACCATTCTGAATCTTCTTGCGTGCTGTTGTATCAAATAAAATTTCTTTAGCAGTCATGATGTTCTCCTTTTATCATGCTATGTGTTTAAAAATTTGATTGGCTTAGGCTGCTTTTGAAGCTTTGCCTTTTATCTCAATAATGCCGACAACATCACTTTCTTTCATGACCAATAGCTCTTCGCCATCGATTGTGATTTCTGTGCCAGACCATTTGTTGAATATAATGTGATCGCCTTCTTGGACATCCAACGGTGTCACTTTGCCATCTTCAGTTTTTAAACCTGTTCCAGTCGCTAGAACTTTGCCTTCCATCGGCTTTTCTTTAGCTGAATCTGGAATGATAATGCCACCTTTTGTGGTCTCTTCTTGATCAAGACGACGCACTAAGACGCGATCATGTAAAGGACGAAATTTCATTTTCATACTCCTTAATTCCTTTGTTACATTTTAAATTAGCACTCCCATAGGGCGAGTGCTAACAAGTGATAACATACCTCAAATTTGGTATTTTTCAAGGGGAAATCAAACCTGAAGGCTTGAAAATATCTATGTATTTAAATTATTGATTGATAACAATATCAACACGGTGGATTGGTGCCACTGTATCTTTCGTATCAGCAATGGCTATTCCTGTACCATTACCTAAAGCACGAACATCCAGTGCTGTAGCACGAATACCTTGGTCCATAAGGTAGCCACGCACAGCCAATGCACGAGATAATGACAAACGTCGCGCGCCAGATGAGTCAAGTCCATCCCCTCCAGCATAGGCAAGAAGATCAATATCACTGTTTGTTCGGTTACTGATATCCTGGATAGCGTAGTTCAATGTTTGTATATCATCGTTATCCAATTGTGACTCTAAACCAGAGAAAACGATACGATAAAGGCGTTTACCAGACACAGACTGAACATAAGGATTGAGTGCAGGCTTGACGTTTTCAGGTACTGAAACAGTCGGTGTTGAAGGGCGGACAGACTGGGTTACACTAGAAACGGAGCCAACAGCTTGCTGAGAGGCTTTTTCTAACTCATCCGCTTGGCTCTTCAATGAACGGATTTTGTTGTGTGCCAGCTGAATATTGTCGGTTGACAAGTTTGTACGCCTTTCTGGTGCTGCTTCTTGTGTAGATGCCAGTTGTGATTGCTCCGGCATTTGCGGAATAAACGGATCTGCCGCTGTCTGTTCAGCAGGCACTGGTTGAGGTGCTGGTGGCAGAGGCGCAACGCCTCTTGGCTCAGGTGCAGAGGCTTCAGCAATAGCCATTTGTTGTTGTTCTTGAACCTGTGAACGCGGTTTTGGAATTTCGATAGGCTTGCGATCAGAGCTCACAACAATCGGTGTTGTACGATCACTTGGTGAACCTTCATATTCAGGTTTTGGCAATGGCACAACATTCACACCACTTGTATCAACAGACACTTTTGCAAGTTTACGTTGTGACGGATTGATCAAAGTGATTGGTGGTAAATCCTCGACCTTTGCAGCACGGTTGGCCTGGTTGATTCGCTCAGGCATATTGACGTTTGGTGGTGTCGCTTTGCTGTATGTTTCAACCATACTTGGCATACCCAAAACTTGCATATTGACCGCAACATTAGGTGCATGCAAATTTTCTCTCGGCATATAGCTTGTCTGGGCTTGGACAGGTGCCACAGCCATAACATAAAGTGATGCGGCAAACGCTGTAGATGATAAAACACGGTTCAACATAATGGTGTCA
>CAXRKA010000073.1:0-11444 GCA_964231155.1 Alphaproteobacteria bacterium
TCGGGTTCTATAATTTCAGAAGACTCAGTTTTATTGCCTGTCTTACTAATTTCAAAATTTGTGACTACATAATAATATAAATCCCAAATCATTATTGCACCTGAGGTTGCCTTTTTGAGCAGTTCTTGATCTTTTACAATAATGCCTGCTTCTTCAAAACCTTCTGCCTTCACCGCTTTAATAACATCTTTATTAAATTTAGCATTATCAGAAATGTATTTTAAGTAATCTTCTAAGTTTTCATATACCTTTCCTCCTGGAATTCTATAATCCCAATCTTCTAATTCTGACCTAAATTCCTTGGTCAACAATATTTGACCTTTTTCAAGGTTATCTATAATTATTCTAACTCCAGGTGGACGTCGACTCAACTCTATTGAAAATTGATCTATTTTACCGTTTTTCGATATTTCGAATTTTCTTCTTATCATTTGAAGAAGCTTTACACGAAAGAGTTCTTCTTCTCCTATGATCTTGATATAATCTGCACTCATTTTTTTCTAACACTTTTATTTCTTTTTTAAGGTGCTTTAAACGCCTTTTCAAAGATAATACAACAATTTTTGATAGTTTTCTAAGGACTTTTTCTCCATGAATTTTATTTTTTTAGCTGTGTGCTTTGTTTGCTGAATTAAATACCCAAAGCCAGTACATTCTGGGGTATGTGGGGCGGTTGTTATGTAATTTGAAGCTATGTTGATGATTTTTAGCTTCTTTTTTGTCCAAAAAACGAGATATAAAAGTTAATTTTTGTAAAGAATTTGGGCAGTGAGTCTGTTGCGTTGCACAAAAAAATCAGGACTAAACACCCTTAAAATGGCTATTTTTAAAACTTTATTACGAATATAAGATATTTTTGATCATTTATATTTAACCTTTTTGCACTGCATCAAATTAAGTTTCTCTACAGGCTTCCTCCCTTAAAATTATATATAGAAGGCGCAAAGTGTCTTTGGATTAAATATCAATAGGTTTGGTGTTATCCACAGACAGCGTCAAAACAAACTCATAGGAGGATGCTATGAAAACACTCACAATGATTACATACTTATTTGTTATTTTAGGTTCTGTATCTTTAGGCTTAGTCGGCTTATTTGATGTGAACTTGATCACAGTGATCTTTGGATCAAGTGAAGTTCTAACAAATCTTGTGTACTTCCTGATTGGTGTATCAGGCTTATATAGCGTGAAGCACCTGGGTACAGTGATTAAGTAATCACGTTCTCATACAAAATTAGAAAAGGCCTCTGATTTAGAGGCCTTTTTTATTTGTATCTATATTGTCTTGTTTTTCTATGATAAGTTCATTTCCATGAATAACCCTCTTGGACTGACCTATTGTGAACCAATTTATGATGCTTTGATTGCTCAGCCGTGGAATACAGCCAGCAATGTGGTGTTTTTTATCGTCGCAATACTCCTATGGGGCCAATATAAGCGTATAGAGGCCGCAGAGGGGAGTTTTCACCTTAAGGCGCTCACATTATCCCCTATACTTATAGGCCTCTGTAGCTCAATATGGCACGGAACAATGATCGGTTGGACATTGTGGCTGGATATCACCAGTATTGTGATCTTTGTATTGCTTTATGTGACCTATATTGGTGTTGTTCTTATGAAGCGTGGTTGGGGGCTATCTATCTTTGCATTGATGGCTATTGGTATTCTCTCAGCACTCTCAACGCATTATTTAGGCCATTTATTACCACAGCGCAGTGCAGGCTTCTTACCTATTGTTGTGATACTTGGGTTGATTACATGGTCACAGTGGCGTATTCAATCCTCAGATACGCTGAGTTTTGCCCTGGCAACTCTATTCTTTGTCTTAGCGCTGGTAATGCGCGTTGTTGATGAGGCTATGTGCGGGGTTATGCCGTTTGGCACACATTTCCTATGGCACGTTGGTGCAGGTATAACTGCTTATTTGGTTATGTGTCCTGTTCTCCGCCCGTCTGGCGTGTCGTCTTAAATTCCACAACATGAGAGAATTGACGTTCAATGGCGTCCACTTCTAGTGGGAAGCGTACATAGTCTCTGTTGATCCATAGCTCTGTTTGATCAAAGAAGTTTTGTGAACCTAAGAAGCCATCCTGTCCGCCAAGAATAACGAAATAGTTTTCATTTGGATCGGACATATCGGATATATGGCGTGCTTGAGAGCCATAGAAGCTGTCATGGTCGTCGGTTGTAATGTCGTGCGCGCTTTTCCATACGGTTTCTGATGAGCCGCCTGTGGGAAAGCGTTTCTTATCAAGAAAATACTTGAAGAACGGTACGTTGCTGAGGAAGTGTGATAGGGATATATGGTGTATATCTCCCCAGGTTTTACTCGAGTCCATCACCACTTTTGCTTTATCAAGTGCATAAGTGATCGAAGGCGCAACATCATTGAATTCACGATTATGTAGTTCATCAGCTAGAGCAATTTTTAGAAAGCGTCCACGTTTCCAGAGATCATAATCATCTTTACGATCTTGCTGGATGAAATAATGCTCACAGAAATGTTCAATAAAGCTCTCAAAGATAATCGCGCCCTTAGAGGACATATCATAATAGCCATCCCAGCCTTGTATATTCTCTAAAACAGTGCTTTGGGCTGTTGTTAGGTCCATTTTACGGGCCATAGCCTGGACTTTGTTTTTAAGTTCTATAGCGGTAATGGAGTAAGTATCATGCTGAAGGTTGATCATGTCATCAACGGTAAAGTTGTCTTTTTCATGAAGAAGATATTTGATACGTGAGATACGCTCATAAGACGAGAAAAACCAGCCAATAGAAAATGCATCATGTTGAACAGGGCGATTGTTGGCTGAGGCTACAAAGCCATCTTCTGGATTAATAACCGCTGGAAGATCATCGGATCTGAGAATATTCGACCATGTTTCTTCGACAGTTTCAGGTTTAATACAAATATCATCTGGGTGTTCAACAGGGCGTTTAGGCAGCCATGTAGCCAATATGTGACCAATATTTCCTGATTTATCAACGCAGATAAAGTTTTGTGGTGGAATGGCGAATTGATCAAAACAGGCACGGAATTGCTCAACAGTTTCAGATTTCATACCACGGAGAAGGGCTGTGATTTCATCACTGGGGAGATGTCCTGACCATTTCAGGGCAAATTTTTGGCCTTTCATGCTTGGGAAGATCTTCGCATCCGAGATCACTGGCCCATAGGGTGTTTGGCGAATATTCACGGTCTTATCAAAGAAGAACCGTGTTTTAATTTTGTGCTTTTCTGAGGTGATGTCTGACTCTTTGATATCAGCAATATCAACAAGGTCACTGTTCAGGGATCTAAGGTTGGTTCCACCCCAAGCAATATGTGGTGTTCGGCCAAAGGCAAAGCTTGGTGTCCCAATCGGCATTGCTCCAACAACATGGTAAGAGGGTGATTGTATGCCAGCTAAGACCCATACATTGGGTGTCAGAAATCCAAGGTGGGGATCGTTGGCAATAATAGGGGCACCTGTTGCTGATTTTTCAGGACCCACCGCAAATGAGTTTGAGCCGTTACGTCCAGTGGCAATAAAAATACCACCCAAGCTTTGTAAGCGGCGCCCACTTTTGCGGCTGATAGGAGCAAAGCTGGGGGCACTAATTCCACGGATCTGGAGTGTTTTTTGCCAGATCTCTTCCCAGTTATCAGCTTGGCGCATGCGTAATAGGGGCAGCATCCAATGCCAGTTAGCATCTGTCCCACCCAAACGTCCAATAGCAATGCTATCTTTGATGGTCCAATCTTCTTTAGGATCCATGCCGAGCCATTTATATTCTTTCGGCGGTTGGGTCATATGTGCTTTATAAAAATTGATCCCATCACAAAACTTTTGGCACCAGATCTGAGAGGACTTTGGCATGCGCGCCAAAGTGCCTTCAGCAGCATTGGCAAACCCTAGGATACGTATAGCTTCATCCATGTCGTTGGCTAAGGAGCCAGCCATCTCTGATATACGCCCAGTGGCCAATCGCTTGCCAACTTCCATTTGACCAAGCCTTAAATGGGCCTGAACCATGCCTAAGGCAAAGGCGGCATCTTCATCGTCTTCTGCTTTGATAAAAGGGACAAGGTGATCATCCCAAAAAATTGTCACATCACCATTAAAATCTGGCTTTGGAAGAGCTTTAAAACTCTTGATACGCTCTTCATATGTGACGGTTTTGGATGATGTGTTTTTGGACATTTTTTTATACTAGTGAGCAACACCTTAAAAATATATTCACGTCAAAGTGAAGCCATATTCAGAATATAACCGAGTATAAGGATTTGTGGGACTGTAACAATAGGTAAGGCAAAAGCTGTGAGCCAGCGACCTGTTGTTTCTTTGAGGCCCATGATCTCCGTATAGTCTGTTGCTGAGCCGGTCATCATGAATGTGAAGGCATTCCCGGGTGCTTTTGCACGCGTGAGTATGTCTGCGGCGATGGGTGCAGAGCCCTCAGAACAGACTTCTATGATGGTTGCAGCCAGGAGTGTTAGTCCTAATCCCATAAGGTCAGGTCCAAAGAATGTTTGGAAATGCTCTGTGGACATGAATGTTTTTAAAAGAGCGGCAAGCGCCACACCAATCAATATCCAGCGCAAAAGCATTTTTGATTCAGAGAAACCGATCTTGAGCATATCTTTCACTGTTGTTTTTCTCACCTTGGCGCCTTTGAGAGCGGATTGAAGCTCTTGAGTAAAGGGCTGTATTTCTTCTGTTGTTTGGTAAGGGTTGGGCGCTAGGATTTTCCAGTCCACCAGCTTTATAAAGAGCCAGCCAGAAAGAATGGCAATGATGGCTGATAGCAATATAAAGATCAGTGTCCACTGAAGGTCAATGAGAGCAATAAGAATGAAGGTCAGCGAAAATGAATTCCAAGGGCTGGCGATAAGAAATGCCATGGTTTGTCCGAGTGAAGCGCCGCGCTTGTAGAGTTGCATTGCGATTAGCAGAATACCATGGTTACAAAGGTCAAGTAGCAGTCCAGCACATGTCGCACGCAATATACCATTGAAAGAGCGTCCATTCCCTAAAGCAGCATTGATAAGAGTTTTGGGAACTTTGGATAACAAGCCAACAAAGACAATCCCTAAAGCAAGCCCCCACCACATAGAATCCATAATGTGCCGGGTATGATGAGTATACTCATCGAGTGTGGGCTCTATATGAAAGAAGCTTAAGGCATAGCCGCTTATAACAAGAATAAGGCCTGACCAGAGAAGCCAGTCAATTTTGTTTTTGCTATCGCAGCAGGTTTCTTGTTTGCTGCTTGAGCCGCAGCAGGAATTGAGAACAGATTTTTCTTGTAACATTTTTCTTGCTTTTGATATGTTATATTATAACATTCTGATTATTGTAACAGAAGTTTAAAGTATACTACCATGTCTGAAGTAAAACCAAAGAGTGTAAATTCAACCACAACTCAAAAACAAAATAGAGGCTGGGGTAAGGCCATGGGGTATAACCTTATTGCTCATTTACCGTGTTGTGGTAGTGCTATTCTTTTGGCATTTGCTGTAAATGCGGCCGGCGTTTTGGGGTCGACTTTAGAAGCCTTTCATGCTGCCCTGCATACACCTTCAGCTATTGCTATACAACTTTTGGTTATTCCTGTTGTTGCTGGCTTAGCTTTGGCTATACGATCGGCACGTCATGATCATAAACACTCTGAGAGTGAGGTGTCTTGAGGTGATGTCCAAGACGAAAATCCCGAAAAAGACATAAACTACAAGAGTTATGTTTTTAACAAAACAACAGCTGTTGTTATTGCTCTAGGATTCATTTTGCAACTGGGGGTTATCGGAGCCGATCGTCTTTTCCATGAAATGCAGGATGATCATCATGGCCATGATCACGCACATGAGCATGTGCATGATGCAGCACTGCCTAGCAGCAGTCTGCGCATTGACCAATAATTTCAATATTCTTATGTTTTGGTGTGAAGTTGTGTTCTGAGCATACACCATGAATTGTATTTTGAGTTGTGTCTGAAACAATATCAAAGACACGATCACACTGATCGCAAATCAAAAAACAGTGGTCATCATTATGATCAGGGTTGAGGCATCCAACATAAGCATTGAGACTCTCAACCTTATGAATAAGACTCATATCTAAAAGGAAACCTAGAGCCCGGTAAACCGTTGGGGGCTTTGCCGAGTATTGCCCTTCTTGAGCAATTGCTTCCAAAATATCATAGGCTTTGTGTGCTTTGTGATTCTGCCAAATAATTTCTAAGACACGCTGTCGAATAGGGGTTAGACGTGCGTTTTGATCGGCACAAATACGTTGTGCATGCGCGATAGCCGATGCAAAGCAGCTATCATGTTTTTTACAGCGTTGTAAGCTCTGTTCTGTCATAAGCTAGAACATAACATGATAACTCTTTTGCTGCATTATGAATCAACCAAGATTATAACTTGGCAAAGAAGTGCCAGATAATATATAACTAAAGCACGAAACCAAAAGGAAGGTTGTTTTTATGCGAATTATTGATATGCCTGAGTTCCAAGATAAAATGGATCTGCTCACTTGTAATAAGGATACAACAGTTCTTAAAGCTGCAGAAAAAATGCAGTCTGAAAATAGGGGGGCGATCCTTATCACAGATAAAGAAGAGCGTCTTATTGGAATTTTTACAGAGCGTGATGTGCTGAATAAAGTTGTTGCTGCTAAGAAGGATCCAGCCAAGCTTAAGTTGGATGACGTGATGACAAAAGACGTGAAAACAGCCTTTTTAACAGATAATATTCCTGAATCTATGCGCCGTATGTCTCAAGGCCGTTTCCGTCACTTACCTGTTGTGGACGACGAAAATAAACTCTTGGGTATCGTATCTCAGGGAGATTTTGTTGCGATCACTTGGTATGATCTATGGCGCCGTTTGAAGAATAAAACCAAAGCTTACTTCTTAAGCTTCACACAAGTATGGATGATTGTCATCGCTTTGATTCTCTATACTTTTGCAGTATTGGTTCTTAGCCACTAAATCAAACCAAGTTTCTGCAACTCTTTAATCATGTGCTCGGGCATGTCTTCAATGCCGTCATCTATCCCTGTGTCCATGTCTTTAGGGGCATCGTTCTCTTTTAAATAACGCCAGCCTTGGATATGACGATGTCTTCGACTTTCGGTACGGATTACCTCTGGGTCGAGGAGGATGCGGCAAAACTTTTTTCCATCATCTTCTGTGTCTTCTTCAAAACCAACAATACGTTGTCGGCATTGGATATAGCCTTTGATAATCCAATACACTGAGCCATTGGTTTTAAGAATGTCATTGGATTTTTTGGGCTGGAACCGTGTGTGAATAAAGCCAACACGTTCGTCACTGTTATCATTTAAAAAAATAGCATAGTGACGTTGCCGTTCACGAATATGACGGACTGAGTCAATGCCAACACCGGTACGTAATAAATGAAGTGCCATACTCAGACAATCTATGATGAATAGGGTGAATTTCAATAGTTTTGAGTAATAAAAAAGCCCGTCATGCGGGCTTTCGTCAATCTTAATATAAAGCTGTATTACTCAGCAGCAACAGCCTTAGATAATTTTTTAGAATCAGACTTTGCGTCTTCAGATTTTTTGTTCTGAATGCGCTCTTTAATACGTGCAGAACGCCCAGAACGCTGACGTAAATAAAAGAGTTTAGAACGACGTACCTGACCACGACGTACAACTTCGATTGAATCAATACGCTTTGAATAGAGTGGGAATACACGCTCAACGCCTTCGCCATGTGAGATTTTGCGCACTGTGAATGATTGATCAATGCCGCCACCTTTACGCGCGATACATACACCTTCATAAGCCTGAACACGTTCACGGTTACCTTCAGAAACGATAACGTTTACACGTACAGTATCACCAGCTGCAAACTCAGGAATATTTTTATCTGCAGTCAGTTTTTCAATCTGCTCTTTGTTAATTTGATCAATAATATTTGTCATCACGTTCACCTAAAATAAACTGGTCCTAAAATTTCTTGCCTTTTATAACTGTAAAGACGATAGCTGTCCATTAAAAAATGCGCTTTTTTCGCTATTTCTGCGTTTTATCTTGGTTTTGATGGCGTTGCCATAAATCCGGACGACGTTCTTGAGTTAAGCTTTGTGCTTGCTCTAAACGCCATTGCTTTACATCACTATGATTCCCAGAGGTCAAAACATACGGAACAGTCCATTGTTGGCCATTTTTATCTGTCCATTCAGCTGGTCGTGTGTAGTGAGGATACTCTAACAAAAAATTGTCAAAACTTTCTTCATGCAAAGTTTCATTGTTACCTAAAACACCATCTTGTAATCGGATAACGGCTTCCATAAGCGCTTGAGCGGCAATTTCACCGCCAGCAAGGATAAAATCACCAATACTGATTTCTTCTATTGAATAAGCATCAAGAACGCGTTGGTCTACCCCCTCATAACGTCCACAAAGCAGAGAAAGTGTGCTTTCTTGTGCCAGTATCTGGGCCTTTTCTTGTGTGAGATGAGAACCGCGTGGGCTAAGATAAATAATTTTTCCTGGAGATTGCATGCTATCTATAGCATTGGCCAAGATGTCTGGCTTCATCACCATACCAGCACCACCGCCATAAGGCGTATCATCAACGCTGCCATATTTATCAGTGGCAAAGTCACGAATATTAATCGTGCTATAATCCCAAATTCCAATATTCAAAGCATTGCCAATCACGCCATTCCCCAAACAGCCTGGAAACATATCAGGAAAGAGGGTGAGAATATTAAAATGTATCGATTTTTTTGTCATGATCACAGGCTATAAGTCTCAAGGTCACAAGTCAAATAAATAGGCATAATTTAATTGTTGGGTGGTAATTTAGGAGAGTGAAAGGAATAAGGTATGAAGCATATCAGTTTTCTAAATGAAGATAATGAGATGTTCATCATCCGTGACGCTGTTTTTGTCACAAATGATCGTGAGATTGTTGTGCAGCAAGATTTACAAACACGGTTGAATCCAAAAAATAAGTACAGTACACAGGCCAATTGCGTCTGGAAGGCGACTCTATTGAGGCATTTGAGAAACTTTATGAGCATTTAAAATCCGAACACAATGGTAAGAGCTATTTTATTGCTGATTTTTCCAATGAGAACTTTGAGAGTCATCAAAAAAAGATAGAAGAGTTTAAAGTAGACGTTCATAGTAAAGTGATCACTCAACTGAGTAGGACTGACTTTAAGCCACATCACCTTTATATGACTCAATTATTCCCTAAATTTATCTTGACATAAATATATTTATCTTATATCATTTTTGAGTATGAAAGGTACTAAAATGCAAAAATTAAATCTTTTAAAAACATTTTTACTCTCTATGCTCGTCATTACAGGCTGTACCCGTAGCCAAGAGCTTGGATTTCAATCTGAAGATCCAACATTACGTGGAAATGAAAAAAAGGAACTATTCTTTAAACAAGCTAATGAAATGCAGAACTCTATACAGATTGATGGAGATGTACTACTTCCTGATAATCGTTACCATTATGAAGGTAATATTACAATCGTAGGTAATCTGGGTTCAAATATTGAGGTGAAAGCTTACGGTGGACAGATTCATGTCAAGGGTAATGTGGGTGACGGCAGTACACTTCGAGCACGTTATCCTGTAGAAACCAAGAGACACTATGCTTTGAGGCCTCAACCTTTCGAAACGAAATCAACACCTGATCTTAAAGCTGGTGATCTTCTTTATCCACAACATCTGGATCCTGCAATTATTGTCGATGGAATAATTAGACGGGACGTTAAGATTAAGTCAAATGGTAGTATCTTGATCTCAAACATGGATGAGACTGCTGAAATTGACACTCGCTTTGGTGTAGTTATGGTTACAAATCTTTATGGTGGTTCGCCCGATACATTGAAATATAACTAAACCACATCCTGTGGATTGATGATAATATAACCGTCTTTGATATTCACGTCAGGGACGGTTTCTTTATTGAATAAGAGCATGTCTTGAGATGTATCGGTCTTATGATCTGGGTGATAATTGATTTCGACGATATCACCAGCCCCATAATTGTGCATGGCTTGCACTGTGCCGATAACAGCACCATCCATATTTTGGACATGGAGGCCAATAAGATCAGAATGATAATATTCATCCTCACCAGCCTCTGGTAATTGATCAGCCATCATGTATAGCTCAATGCCCTTGAGCGCTTCAGCGCCATTGCGGTCTTTGATGTCATTACAAGCACAAACGAATACACCTTTTTTAGGGTGTTTCAGTGTGAGTTCATATATCTTTTGCCCGTCTTTGCTGTAGAGCGGAGCATAGGTGAAGATATCTTCTGGGTTTTGTGTGAAAGACTTCACAGTGATAAAGCCTTTAATGCCATGAACCCCAACGATTTTGCCGATGGGGATCATGGATGATATTTGATTGGTCATAGTTGACACAAATAAAGGACCAAAGATTAAGCGTCTTTAGCTTCTTCTTCAGCTGGTGCCTCTGCCTCAGCTGCAGGTGCTTCCTCAGCGGGTGCTTCAGTCGCTTCTTCTGCTGGTGCAGCAGCTGCGTCATCAGCAGCTTGTTTTGCAGCTTCAGCTTTTTCTTTTTTCTCTTCAATGCGGTCCAGAGTTTTCTGGCTAGGCTTTGACTTGTTTGGACGATCTGCGATTTTTGGCCTATCGATAAGGCCAGCTTGACCCAGAAGTTTAGCAACACGCTCAGTTGGCTGTGCACCAGTGCCAAGCCATTTTTGAACAGCTTCAGTGTTCAGTGTTACACGGTTTTCGTCGTCATTGGATAAAAGAGGGTTGTATGTTCCCAATTTCTCAATGTATTTACCATCACGTGGCGCACGCACGTCAGCGGCGACGATGTGGTAAAATGGACGTTTTTTAGCACCACGACGTGCTAGTCTGATTTTAACTGCCATAATATTTTCTCCTTGTTTTTAAAATGCCTATGGTTGTTAATTTGCTTGTCTTTTGTTTACCGACCCATCAGAGCCCCTAAGCCCTGACGCATCATTCCTTTGCCTCCCATTTTTTTCAACTGCTTCATCATTTTCTGCATTTGTTGATGTTGTTTGAGGAGGGTATTAATCTCTTGAACTTGTGTTCCTGAACCAGCCGCGACACGTTGCTTACGTGAGGCATTCAGTTTCTTAGGAAAACGTCGTTCTTGTGGCGTCATGGATAGAATAATGGCCTCTTGGCGCTTGAAGATATCTTGATCAATAGATGCTTCATCCAATGCTTTCTTCATTTTGCCCATGCCTGGCATCATTTTCATGATAGAGCTCATGCCGCCCAGCTTTTTCATTTGTTTTAATTGATTGAGATAATCTTCCAGATCAAATTGGCCGGACATCATCTTCTTGGCCATATCTTTGGCTTCGTCTTGATCAATTTTTTCTGCTGCCTGCTCCACGAGTGTGACAACATCACCCATATCAAGAATACGGCCAGCAATACGATCAGGATG
>CAXRKA010000074.1:0-8552 GCA_964231155.1 Alphaproteobacteria bacterium
TTATTTGGCTTACGTTCTTCAAAATTCTTTGATGTAGTTTTCTGGCATGCTTTTTCAAAATCTTGCACTGTGTTAAGGATAAGCTTCCCTAATTTTCCTAATTCTGTAATCCCTGTTGCAGCCAGAAATGCAGCAGATGGCAATGTAATGACATTCACCCCAGGTATATTTTTAGGGCCCAATATTAGCGCTCCAGCTATAGTAAATAGGGTCGTCATACTAAAAATACTGATCTGTGTGGCATTCTCTTTAAATTTTTCTACAATAGTACCCATGTTTACCCCTCTAATATTTTTTTGCACCACATTTTGACTGTATCAAAAAAACATAACTATGTCAATTAATCGTTTTGTCTTTGTTCACACCGTTCATCTTTTGTAAAGGTTCTGGTTTTGGAAAAAGCAGTTATAGTTTTCCGCAATGTATCAGTATTTTCAAGGTCTTCAAGGGTAATATGCGTATCTATTGGCCAAGAAAACGCATCTTTTTGGATAAAGATATGCGTCTGTCTTGATAAGAACTGTGCCTTGATCTGTGTTAACCATGGATTCTTTTCGGCACAATAAATCACCTTTGCCATATGTTGTAAATCGCTCGGCAGGTCTTTAAGTGCAGATGGAGTGATATTGGGCAGTTGGATATTCAGTGTATTTTGTGATCCCAGAAGAAGCTTGAGCTCTAGGATATAATGTTTGAGCTTAAAAATAAGAGATCTCAATGGGTAGCGCAGTCCACATCTGACTAAGATAACGGTTCGCAGACGGGGCACCAAAAGTGGCCATTGCTCTGTATGCGCATTCACAATGCAGTTGATTGTGCGTTGAGCCATGCGCTCACCAAAGAGTGATGTCAAAAGATCAATGTATTTTTGTGCTAAGGTAAGATTATTTTGTAATGTATATCGCCAGTCTTTCCAATATTTCTCTTTCCTAGCACCCATAATTATCACCGTTGTGATAAAGGTTACAAGAAACTCATATGCAGGATCTAGAATTTGAATATAAGTCACTGTCCTGGATAAAGGTCGCCGGGAAGACAAGAGTTGAAGAATGTTGATAATTTCAAGGCCACGAAATGAGAGATTAAAGGCAAGATCTAGCTGTATTGCATGGAAAACTGGATCTTTGCCCCATTCAACACCAGATATAAAACAATTTGTGACATAAGAGCGCTCTTGTAGGAAGATCAGAGAAAGCTGATTATGATTTTTGATCCAGTCTACGACAATATCTCGACCCTTTGGGGTGATGATCATATCTATATCACCACTTATCTTGGGTGTTTTTGACTCTTTGAAAAGACCATCATAGTTACGCGAAAAAGCATAAGGCGCATTGGCTTTTTGTAAAACAGTCGTTAGCTCTTTGATAAATTGATCAAGGGTCATTGTTTTAAGATCGGTTTGTAAATCAATTGAATGATGTTATCAACCACATCAGACCAGGTAAAATTGTTTCGTGCCATATCAACACTGTTGCGTGCACGCTTTTTCAATGCGTCTGGACTATTTTTGAGTGTCGTATCAATCTCTGTCAATCCTTTAATGATGGCTTCAACAGTGTCATCTGTGGTTGTCCAGCCAGAGTTATATTTTTCAACCCATTCAATCATGGTTGTGCCCGGTGTCAGGAACAAAGGATTTCCAAAAGCCGCCCCCTCAATAACGGCTGTTGGCATGCCTTCAAATCTGGATGTATGAATAAATATATCTGCAGCATGAAGAAGGTGATATTTTTCATCATTAAAACGCGCACCAAAAAACTGAATATGTTTGGGGTCTGTTTGAGAATGGGCCAAATTTTCTAAATAACCACGCTGTGGGCTATTCCCAACTATCCACAATGTTCCCATGCCGCCAGAATTCTTATGTTGTGCGAAGGCATTGATCATCAAATCAAGACCCTTTTGATAGGGTTCCAGACGACCCACGAAAACATAGACAGGGCCTGGGTCAACGGCATGTGCACCAATCGATGTACAAAAAGCCTCAGCTTTCTTAACGGCTTTATTCCGCTCAAAATAATCATCAATTTCGTCATAGTTTTGTCCGTTGGGTGTCAGAACACCCTGTACGGACGGGTAAAAAGATTGAACGTTTTCAAGTTCATCTGTGGTGTGGCCGTGAAACAGATTACAATCACCGACAGTCACTTTATCGCACAGATGAATAAAGGGAAATTTGAGCCAATAGCGGCGTTTAATCACACGTGGCATATAGCCGCCATGTGTTGTAATCGTCCAGGGTATGTTGTGCTTTTTGAGCAGCCGCGCAACGGACCCGAAGATGGGAATAAGACCACCATGGAAGTGAACCACTGTGTCTTGTTTGAGCCAGGCCTCCATAATGGGCTTGAGTTTCTTCATTAAATCGCCATTAGAAAAAGGCAATCGCGGATCGGCCTTGATTAAATGGCGTTTATAACTGCGTTCAAAGGCATGTTCTTCTGTTTTATAAGCATTGCGACCAATACCAATCAGCTCAACAGTGTTTTTAGTTTCTCTAGCGGCGGTATCGGCCATAGAGTGGGCAATCTTACTCACACCATTCATACGATTGGGGTTGGCTTTGCCGATAACAATGTGAACAATATGCATGATGAATGTCTCTATAATTATACAATTCTAAGATTTTTGTGTACCGCGCCACCCAGCCAGACAATCACGAAGGTTCGCATAAGTAACATACCATAAATAACACCCATAACACCAAAGCTATGAATAAACCAAGGTGAGCATGCAATACTAAAAATAGCTGTTATTGTGCTGGCTACAAAGATGGGCCTTGTATTTTCTAGGGTTCTGAGGAAGATCATCTTTCCGTATGATATAACCAATAAAAGGGCAAATCCAATGAAACCCCATGAGAGGTGCGTGGCTATAGGATCATCAATATGGAAGCCACGATCCAAAAGCCAGCTTGCGCTCGGGAAAAGCAGAACCCCATAGACGATCGTTATACTAAGAAAAATAAATGTCAATGTTTTAAGATAATGAAACATAGGCCTCAGCCCACGGTCTTTATATAGCTGTGCAGCCTTGATGGGCAGAATATTATCTAGCCCTTGAAGCATAATGTTGATGGGTCCAAGTAGATATTGGGCAATGCGAACATAACCCGCTGCAACCGGCCCAAGAATAGCTGAGGCCGCGAGAATAAAGTAATTACTGGATGCATATTGAACACCAACGTTGGCGATAAGCCACTTTGCGCTTTGCCAATGATGTATACACACAGTCATCAATGTTAGGGCTTGATCTGAAGATTGATTTTTGTGGTATGTGTTTTTTGTTTTTAATAAAAACGCACCCAAAATAGAGCTGACCAGATAAGATAACGCATAGAGGCCTAGAGTTGTATTGAGTGTTAAATTTTCTCTGTAAAGCAGAGAAACCAAGCCCACCAATAACAACCCAATATAGACAATATCAACAATAAGGGCCTTGACGGGCTTGTCTTGTGAGAAGAATAAGCGTCTGAACATTTCATGCGTTATACGTGTGAGCATCATGGCAACGGTAACTGTTGCATAGCCGGCAATCGCCCATTTAGAAAATATAATGCTACTGAAATAGATAAAACCCCATAAAGTGAGAGCCAAAAAAGCTATGCATAGCCAGTGCATTTGAAGACATTTTTGGATATAGGTTTTTATAGAAGATTGATATTGCGGGAAAAGCGCCATCATGGGGATAACAATAAGTCCGCGGTGGGCATCTATGGCAAAATTAAGGATCAGCCAAAGAATGGCAAATTGACCAAATTCATAAATGCCAAGCCACCACGCCAGCATAAGGCCGATAATAAAGTTACTGCCTGAAACGAGCGCCTGATCAATCAGGGCTGGGCCCGTGTGTTGTATACGGTTGTATATATTTTTAAAGGCAAACAAGAAAGGCATGCTCAAAGTCTAGGATTACAATGATTAAGATGCCCTTATAAATAAGTTTTGGGCACAAAAAAGCCGGAAAAACAAGTTCCGGGCCCGCTAAGTCAAGATATATGTACCAGTTAATACAAAGTAATATACGATCCCATCGCATAGCTGTCGAATGTGGGACCGCCTTGTCCAGAAATAATGGACAGTGCAACTAAAAATAGTGAAATAATGGCCACTTTAAACATAAGGTTGATAACGTTCATGGTGAGCTCTGTTTCTCTTTATATTTTTTTTCCTTAACAAATCCCTAAGGTGTCGTCCATTAAAACATTAAAATTCCATATAAGTCAAGTATTTAATAACAATCCTGCGTGTATGTCCCTTTTCCTGAAGCATTATAACAAATAGACACTTGTTTTGGGTGTTCTCATCCGGTGGATTCTTATCTTGCGACGAACGTTGAATTCGATCACAATGCACATATGACTAAATCACCCACCATTCTAATACTGATGTGTTTTTTTATGATCTCGGCTTGTGGCTTTAAGCCATTGCATGGCGTTGATGGCACACGTGCTCTGGCTCTCAATGAGGTCTGGATTGATGAAATTAACGGTGAAATGGGGCAAACGCTGAGGAATCACCTTATTGATGACTTTTATACAGATGGTTACCCGGATACCGCGCGTTATGTTCTCAGGGTTTCTATACGCCAATTTACGCGTAATTTGGATGTGCGTAAGAACGATACAGCAACAAGGGCACAGGTCATTTTGCGCGCACAATATCAACTTAAAGACCGTTTTGAGGAAGAAAAAGTGGTCCACGAAGGTACCTTAAGGTCTGTGAACAGCTATAATATCTTGGATAGCCAGTTTACAACACTTGTCACAAGAGAAGACGCTATTAAGCGTGGATTAAAGGATTTATCCAATCAAATACAAAATCGGATTACATTAGCAGTCGCTAAACGTCATAACCTATAAATTGTGTAAAAATACATATATTACAGATACTTAATAGAGGTTTTATACGCGGGTACATCTTAAATTAAATGAATTTTAAAGAGATTCATAGTATTATAAATTGGTCTCAGAAGGAGGCACTTCCCAAGAATATGGGGAGACAAATACTAACAAGCATAAAAGGAGAATCTTATGCCAGTTAATTCCGTAAACACGAACGCGGGTGCAATCATTGCCCTACAATCATTAAACAACACAAACAGTTCTCTAGATTCTACGCAAAAGCGTATTTCTACAGGTTTTAAAGTTGCTGATAACGTGGATGATGGTGCGACATTTGCTATTGCACAGGGTCTACGTGGTGACTTGAAAGCTTATGAGGCTGTTAACAGTCAGCTCAACCAGACACGTGGTGTTGTTAACGTTGCTTCTGCAGCTGCGACAAACATCTCGAACACACTTGCTGATATCGAGGGTGTTCTTGTTCAGTTGGCTGATGGTGCTGTCACAGGTGACCAGCGTACACAGCTTGCTAGTGAGTATGCATCTCTTAAAACAGAGATCACAAACTTTATTAGCCAGGCTGAATTTAATGGTACCAACATTCTAGATAACTCATCAGGTGCATCTATTACTACTATTCAGGATGCTGAAGGTGGTCAGTTGTCAATTACAGCTTATGATCTAGCAACAACTATCTCAAGTAACTTGGGTACTGTTGCTGATGCTTCTGCAGCTCAGACATTGCTTTCTGGCTCATTTGCTACAGCTGTATCTAACATTGGTACAACATTGGCCCAGCTTGGTCAGGCAACACGTTCAATTGATAACCAGATCGACTTCGTTGACGTTCTATCTGACGCGACTGAGGTTGGTATTGGTGATCTTGTTGATGCCGACTTGGCTAAAGAGTCAGCTCGATTGGAATCTCTACAGATTCAGCAGCAGTTGGGTACACAGGCTCTTGGTATTGCCAACAACGCACCAAGTATCCTATTGGCCTTATTCAACTAAGCCAATTCGATTGGAACAAATTTTTGGAAAAACCCCGCAAGGGGTTTTTCTATTTTCTGGATAGGCTATTGCAATTTTTGCCAAAGAACGCTTGCTCTTCATACAGACTCATTGTACATTGGCTAAGCTCGAACCATCGGGGCGTGGCGCAGTCTGGTAGCGCACTTGTTTTGGGAACAAGGGGTCGCTGGTTCGAATCCAGCCGCCCCGACCATTTTTTCTTCTTTAAAACAACTCTTTTATCTTATTTTTGTGATTCTTCCAAGAAATATAGAAACATCTCATTGTACGGCATAAAAAATTAGCCGTTCTTTTGCTAGAATCGTATATAATAACACTATGATTGATGGATTATCGTCATCAACCGCATCTTACAGCCTTTTACGCTCGTCCGTTGTACAGCGTAGCCCTTCTCCTATTTCTGAATCCAATTCAGCCATAAATGGTGCATCCAATGTCTCTAATATTGGTCAGATAGAAGAAGTTTCACCCATAACTGGCCAAAAGCAAAGCCCTGTACAGGCAGAAACAGCCATGAATGCTCAGCTATCTGCTCAGGAAGACGGTCCTGGACCAGGAGAGCTGACCGAGGCTGAACAAAAACAAGTTGAAGAGCTAAGAACAAGAGACCGCGAAGTTCGTGCGCATGAACAAGCGCATAAAGCCGCGGCCGGGCCTTATGGCGGCGCTATTCGTTATGAATATCAAACTGGTCCAGATGGTAAGAGCTATGCCGTAGGTGGGTCTGTCTCTATTGATATTGCACCCGTTAGTGGTGATCCGCAGGCAACAATCCGTAAGATGGAAACAGTGATCCGTGCCGCAAATGCGCCCGCAGAACCATCATCTCAAGATGCTAATGTTGCACAACAGGCTGAAGCTATTAAGCACGCAGCACAAGCCGAACTTCAACAGCAGCGTACAGACGACATTAAAGAGACCTTGAATATTGAAGAGCCAGATGCACAAACACAGGATTTTAGTGTTGATAAGTTAAAGCCGGATGGTCTTTCCATAGAGGCATAGATTTCTCATTACAATTGTTTTCCGTTTTAAGAAGATAGAGGCAGTTGCTAACGATTGTATCATCAGGCACGTGCCTTGGTAGAGCCGATGTAATGCTTGCTGTCAGGTGGTTTTGACGGCTTTGATATTCACTCATGAGCCAAATAATTGGAATAATACCGTCTAAAATAGACATGGCACGTTTGTCACCGTCGAGGATGCACATCTCATAATCGGTCATGTCTCTCGAACACAACATCTTTTCTACACAATCAAAATAACAAACATGAATTTCGTTCGGTAGAGACGCTACGATAGCGGCATAACGCTCTTTTGAAACGTCCTCATTGCTACAGACAATAGCGATTTTCTTTAGTACGTGCTTGTTTTTCATACATATAAATATTGACAAAAAAGCTTATGAAAACGCTGAATTCACAGGATTTTAGATATTATACATACCGCAGTAACGAAGGGTCAAAGTGCAATACACAATGGCATATGTGTTGGTTAGAATGAGGCCCCGATCGCTCACGAATCGGAGCTTAAAATTAGCGTTTTATTGTGCTTAATATGCCTTCTATGCTTGGACGTTTTTTGTAGCCATTTTCTGCAAATCTCTGCGTGCTTTTACTTTCAGTATCGACAAAAAAGATAACGGTGTGAAGCACGTCGTAGAAGCGATGGTCAGTGTTAAAGTCGTCATTAAGTAAAACGTGTTTTTTTAACCAACACATTATCTTTGTCTGAGATAAAGTTGTAATCAACAGAATAGTATAGTCACGAGATAGAAAATATCAGATTCTCTTTTAAGGAGAATTTCACAATGACACAAGCACATCGCAGACACGATATATCAGATAAAGTACGGAAACTTGAGCTGCACCTTCCCGGGCGCGAAGGCAGCTGGGGTGGTATCGCCAAGGATAACAGATTGTTTATCAACGCTGTCTTTTGGATTATGCGCACCGGCGCACCATGGCGTGACTTGCCGCCCGATCTTGGGGATTGGAGTAACACGCACCGCCGTTTTATCCGTTGGCGTGACAAAGGTGTTTGGAAAACTCATGGAAATTTTAATTGATCAACCGGATTATGAATGGCTCATGATCGATGCTTCACACTGCAAGGTTTATCCCCATGCGGCAGGAGCAGTTGGTGGCAATCAGGATATGGGCCGCACAAAAGGGGGCTCAACATAAAGCTGCATCAGGCCGTGGATGCGCATGGTATGTCGATCCGGGCTATTATTACACAAGGTATAAGAGCAGATTGTAAAGAGTCAAGCCTCTTAATTGAAGGCTTATCGGCGGAATATCTGCTGGCTGATAAAGGGTATGATACGAACGCTATACTTGATTAAGCAAACGCGCAGGGCATGAAGGCCGTCATTCCGCCAAAGAAAAATCGTATTAAGCAACGCGAATATGATGAAGAGCTCTACAGGCTGTGCCATCTCGTTGAAAACGCATTTCTGCACTTTAAACGTTGACGCGGTATTGCAACGCGCTACGCTAAAAACACAGCTTCATTCCTCGCTGCCATACACATCAGATGCATCGCTCTTTGGGCGACTATCTCGTGACTACAGTATTTATTTCGTCTCCATATTCAGTGTAGTTACATGATCATCAAAAGATAAGATTTATTTGCTTTTTATAAAGATTTGGTGCCATGATCTATCATTATG
>CAXRKA010000075.1:0-5502 GCA_964231155.1 Alphaproteobacteria bacterium
CTATTTTGAAATCCCCTCTATAGGTCTTGAATATGATAGCCGCAGACCAGAGGATATGAGATTTTAGAGCTTAAAGCTTTTCGGTAAGTTCTGGCAGAGCCTGGAATAAATCAGCAACCAAACCATAATCCGCAACATTAAAGATGGGGGCTTCTTCATCAGTATTAATGGCTACAATTACCTTTGACTCTTTCATGCCTGCTAAGTGCTGAATAGCACCAGAGATCCCCACAGCTATATAAAGATCGGGTGCCACAATTTTACCTGTTTGCCCTACCTGATAGTCATTTGAAACATAACCCGCATCAACAGCTGCACGCGAAGCACCAACAGCGGCACTCAATTTATCGGCCAAAGCTTCAATGATTTTGAAATCTTCTTTTGAGCCAACACCACGCCCACCAGACACTACAATACTAGCAGCATTAAGATCTGGGCGATCGCCCTCTGACTCTTCAAGATTAACAAATTTGGATGTTGCCCCACTGGAGATATCTACTGATAGTGTCTCAACAGAGGCTGATCCACCATCACGCGCCACAGGATCAAAGGCTGTTGGGCGCACAGTAATCACCAACTTATCATCGGATGTTTCAACAGTTGCAATGGCGTTACCCGCATAGATTGGGCGCTTAAATGTTTTTGGACCTTCAACAGCAACAATATCACTGACTTGTTGTACATCCAGTAATGCCGCTAAACGTGGTAAAATATTTTTTCCGAATGTTGAAGCTGGCGCCAAAACCGCATCAAATTGACCAGCTATAGCTTGAAGCACTTTGGTATAAGCCTCAGCCATGGGATGTGCCAATTCTTCATGATCGCCATGATGAACCTTAGAAACACCACTGATCTTTGAGGCGGCTTCTGCAATGCCAGAAACACCATTGCCTAAAACAGCCAGTTCAACATCACCACCAAGCTTTTGAGCTGCAGCAATGGTTGACAATGTGCCTTTTGAAATTTCTGATCCGTTATGTTCAACTAAAACAAGTGTTGTCATCTTTTATCTCCTTACAGCACGCTGGCTTCATTCTTTAATTTATCAATCAACTCATCAACTGAAGCCACCTTAATACCGGCTTCACGACCAGCAGGCTCTTCAACCTTAACGAGCTTAAGACGCGGCGTAACATCAACGCCATAATCCGATGGGCTTGTCTCTTCAACCGGCTTTTTCTTGGCCTTCATAATGTTGGGTAGAGCAACATAACGTGGCTCATTTAAACGAAGATCCGTTGTAATAATCGCTGGCTTTGCAATCCCAATGGTTTCTAAACCACCATCAATTTCACGTGTTACAGACAATGCATCTCCATTGATCTCAACCTTTGAAGCAAATGTCGCTTGCGGCCAATCCAAAAGACCTGCCAGCATCTGTCCAGTTTGATTGCTATCATCATCAATGGCTTGCTTACCCATGATGACTAAATCAGGACTTTCCTTCTCGATAATTGCCTTGAGAATTTTAGCCACAGCCAAGGGCTCGACATCTGGTGTGTCTGTCTTTACATGAATAGAGCGATCCGCCCCCATAGCCATCGCTGTCCTCAATGTCTCGATGGCTTTATCAACACCAATCGTGACCGTCACAACTTCTTCAGCTGTTCCCGCCTCTTTTAACTTGATTGCTTCTTCAACAGCAATCTCATCAAAAGGATTCATTGACATTTTGACGTTATCGATATCAACGCCAGATTGGTCAGATTTGACCTGAACCTTGACGTTATAATCAACACAGCGTTTGACGGGAACTAATATCTTCATGTGATGTCCTCTGTAAAGTTATATTGAGGACACATTTTAAATCAGCAAATATTGATAGGCTGTTAAGACGTTTAACCCTTGCCAGAAAGGATCAGAACGACAGCAAACAGAACTAAAGCAATGGCTTGGTATGTGATGCGTTTCCACATCATTTTATTTGATTTTTTAGCATAGTCCTTCTGCTCGCCCTTGGACATGTAATAAAGTCCTCGGCCTAAAGCAAATAAGACAGCCAACAGTGCAATGATGAGAAATAAAACGACGAGTGATTGCATATTTTTATTTTCCTCTTTATCGTTAAATAATACGAACGAAAGACATTTCAAGAGAAGTTAAGGATACGATCATGAGCAACGAAGATCAAGCCCTGGACGGTCCAGAATTTATACCCCAAGGTGAAATCAACAGCATGGTAATATTGTTACATGGACTTGGCTCAAATGGCCAAGACCTATACCACCTTGTACCAGAACTGAAAAATGGCTTAGAAAGCACAGCTTTTCTCTCACCCAATGCCCCTTTTCATTGTGATATGGCTCCTATTGGCTATCAATGGTTTTCCTTACGAAGCTGGGAAGAACATAAAATCTTAGAGGGTATTAAAATCGCTGCCCCTATTTTAGAACGGTACATAAAAACACAAGCTGTGCGCTTTAGCCTGCCGCTCAATAAAGTAGCGCTTCTTGGCTTTTCCCAAGGGACAATGATGTCTCTTTATGTTGCACCACGCCTCAACGAACAATTGGCTGGCGTTGTCGGATTCTCCGGTGCCAATATTGGCGGCGAAGAGCTAAAAGATGAATGTCAGTCCAAACCACCTGTCCAATTGATCCATGGGACCTTTGACCCTGTTGTCCCATTCGACTCTATGGCCGCAGCCATGGACGATCTCGAGGCCGTTGGCTTAGAGGTAAGAACAATGGCCTGCGAAGGTATAGCGCATGGGATTTCCCCCCGTGGATTAAACACAGCTAGACAATTCCTTGAAGAACAGTTATTATCGCAAATATAGACACACATACAATAATATTAAAAAGTAAGGTCTATTTGTTATGGGGGTAGTAAAATCTTTTATTGATTTGGTCGCACCAAACCAATTACCCGACATACTTGTGCTCGATCCTGATGGCCGTCTCATGAAGAATTACAAGACGGTTTCAACTGTGAACTACGACCACTTTTTCCCTAAAACGACGATACGTTACGCAACACCTCAAAAAATATACGAATATCTCGAGGAAAGAGATTTTAAGCACCACGGCAAAACATTTATTGTCAATGATCATAAAGAGGTCATCGCCGCTATTTTTAATGAGCCTCAATACGGCAACAAGCATCCCATGCCACTGACATCAAACCGCCTCACTATCCGCGACATGAACCGTTGCCAGTATACCGGGCGTCAGCTCACTCAAAAAACAAGATCTCGTGATCATATTATTCCTGAATCTGAAGGTGGAGAAACAACTTGGGAAAATCTTGTTCTCTGTGAAAACAAATTGAATAGCGTAAAATCTAGCCTTACTCTTGAAGAGTTTGAAAGCAGTGCCAAAAAACTTGGCTATGAATTCATTTTGAACGCCCAAGATATTACACAACGTGCTTTTGAGCCTTCTATTGAGTATCTTTTTCAAAACTACTGTTTGATGTTTCCACGCAAATGTCGTCCTGAATGGATTGATATGATCAATTGGGATGGTTTTGAGCCTATTGCCGATCTTAAAAGGCATATCCAATTGGCACATACAATTACACCACGCCCCCCTAATTTATAAAAATTTAAACGTTTCTTTAAGGAAATCCGATATCATTAAAGGGTAACAAGGAGTGGTTATGGAACATGACATAAGCCAATGTAAAGCCTTGCTTTTGAATGCGGATTTTCGTCCGCTGTCCTACTACCCTCTGTCGACAATTTCATGGAAAGATGCCATAAAAGCTGTGTTCCTCGATCGTGTAAACATCGTTGAGCATTACAATAGGCATGTTTCCTCCGCACGGATGCAGTTTCAACTGCCGAGTGTGATAGCTCTCAAAGAATACATTCCCTACGTCAATAAGAAACCGGCATTTAGCCGGTTTAATGTTTTCTTACGGGATGAATTTACCTGTCAATATACGGGTCTACGCCTTCCCTCTTCAGAACTGACATTTGACCACGTCATTCCGCGCTCTCGTGGTGGACGAACAACTTGGGAAAATATAGTGACAGCATCGCAATCAGCCAATATTAAAAAAGCGGATCTCCTTCCTCGTGAGTGCGATATGTACCCCATCAAACCACCAAGAGAACCTACAGCTTGGGAACTTCATGAAATTGGCAAGAAATTTCCACCAGAGTATCTCCATGAAACCTGGGAAGATTATCTCTATTGGGATAGTGAATTGGATCAGTAAATCTAGCTGGCCTTATTAAACCAAACACGATAGCCAACATACAAAAAGACGATCGTCATACCTGCAGAAAACAGTGCATTGTAATTCGCAAATGATAGGCCCAAGAACGACCATGGAATTTCATCACAGCGCACAACGGGTGATGTCTTAATGGCTGCTAGGAAACTTTCTGTTGTGTCTAAACTATCCCCCACATTCACGGTACAATCAGACGCATAAGACCACCAATGACGCTCAACACCTGTATGGAAAGCGGCTATGTACGTCCCAACGGCATAAGTGACGGCTGTGAGCCACATGGAGATAGCATAAGGCTTACGTGCTGTACGTGACACTATAGCCATCAAGCCCAGCAGAATAATTACAACATAAGGAATACGTTGATAGAGGCAGAGGTTACAGGGCAATAAGCCAAATACATGCTCAGCAATCAGCGCTGATGCCAAAGAGATAATCGCCAGGGCAATCGACAAGAACGCCACTATAATTGGTTTTACTTTATAGCCCAAAAGATCAATCATGATTGCCTCCTCTCTATTACATTATATATCGGAAAGTGAAGAAAGCCAATACGAGTACACATAAAACCGTAAAGACCATGATTAAATGTTTCTCGATAAAATGGCGCGCCGCCGCACCATACTTGTAAAGAAGGGCCGCAATGATAAAAAAGCGCAGACCACGACCAAAGAACGAAGCGATCATAAAAGCAGGCAAATTCATCTCAACCAAACCAGCCGTCAGCGTTATCAGCTTATAAGGAAAAATGGACACACTGGCCATGAGAACAATACCAACACCCCACTCTTCAAATGTGGTGCCAATGTCTTTTAAGAATACATCGGGACAATAAAGCTCTTTATACTGGCAGGCCCAGTTGAGAACCGGCTCAGCCAAAAGATCAAAATAATAATAACCAATCATATAACCAAGCACGCCACCTATAACAGACCCAACGGTACAGACAGTGGCATCAAACCATGCCCATTTAGGCCGCGCCAAAACCAATCCAATCAAGATCACATCGGGGGGAATCGGAAAAACAATCGCTTCAATAATGGCAATAAAGAACAATGCGTAGGGCGCCCAACTCTGTGCTGCCCATCCCATCATTGTATTGTAAAGTTTGCGTAAAATCATAGCGCAACTATAGGGCTTATCCTGAACAGTCGCAATGGGCAAAGCTTAAATTGAGATTCTAGTTGACGGTTTCAGAGAAAAGCGCTTTATTATGCGATATCCACCCCGTGCCTGTGTGGCGGAATTGGTAGACGCGTTGGATTCAAAATCCAATGTCCTTTGGACGTGGGGGTTCGACTCCCTCCACAGGCACCAAAA
>CAXRKA010000076.1:0-4496 GCA_964231155.1 Alphaproteobacteria bacterium
GGTGTATCACAAGCGCTTTATCGCTTTGAACCTGACCTACGTTCAACATTGAAGAAAGCTGGTTTCTTGACACGTGATGCTCGTATGGTTGAACGTAAGAAATACGGTAAGCGTAAGGCGCGTCGTTCACGTCAGTGGAACAAGCGTTAAGCTTCAAAATATTATTATTACAGATACAAAAAACCCGCCATCTGGCGGGTTTTTTTATTGTTTAATATCTTAAAACTAATTACCTAATAATTGAGGTGCTTTGGCAGCCGGTTGGGGTATTTTTTCAACCTCAAAGATATTTCTATTCATTGAGATGATTGGCCAACGTTTTTTGTTCACTTTAAAGTTATATACTGAATCAACTTTTATTTCTGCATAAACATCATCTGCTGTGAAATGAAAGCGAGAAAAATCATCTGTTACTTCGAAAACTTCATCTTCAGTAAAAACTTTATAGCGTGAATTGTTTTCACCTGCGCGCTCTACACGATCAACTTTAACATTTTTCACTGAATCTGTTGTTGCGTGGCGAAAACCCGCATTACATGTCATATAACAATCAAATATAAATAATAAAAACTTTAATTCTGTTCCTGAACTCATTACAAAAATCCTTTATTTTTTAATTAACATAAACAAACTAATATCACACAAAATAATTATGCCAACAAAAAAGAGTCTTAATTATTACAGACACAAAAACCCGCCATCCGGCGGGCTTTTTATTTAATGAAAGCAATCTTTCTAACAACGATAATCAACAAATTGTGATGACATCCATGGCGTACCCGTACATTGAATGCCCGATGGGATAAACGTCGTATCTGAATTATTTATCACCATTGAAACACTTCCAATCATCAGAAAAAGGAATATAGTCAAAAATAAAGACACAAAATACTGCTGATATTTTAATACTCTAATACTCATCACACACACCTTACCATTAATTTGGCTTATGTAAACATGTTACAGGAAAGCCTTTGTAATACAACGATAATATGGGCGTAACGCCTTAAAGAATACGAGCGAATTGGATGCATAAAACGACGCATTAACTTTTTTATATTGCTCTCAAAATGATTTTCTGACAGCTTTATAGGGACTTAGAAAGTGAGCACTAAAAATGAGATATTTCAAAACCTTAATATGTACAATTTTATTGTTTTTAGTCTGCATACACCCGTCTTCTGGTCAAGACGAATCATTTGAAACAGTCACCGTTGCTCAATTTGGTAAACACCCCCTACTCTTGTATCTGCCCTTTTATATTGCGATGGAGAATGGCTACTTTTCTGCTCAGGGCCTTGAGATTGAATTGATCTTTGCTGGCAATGGCGACCAAACCTTTGCCACTGTTATTAGTGGTGACGCCGACTTTGGGATGGCCGATCCTGTCTTTACAGCCATTGCTCATGAAAAAGGATTCGAAGCTAAAGTGGTTGCCATGATGATTACGTCTCTGGGCATTTCTGGCTACACACAAAATCCAGACATTCCAATCATTCAAGACATTCAACAACTCAACGGGCTGCGCGTTGGTTCTTTCCCCGCTCCATCTACTGGCTACACTTTGCTTGCTGATATCAAGAAAAAGCATAACCTTGATCGTATGGAGATTGTTGAGGCCGCAATTGGAGGTCAGGTTGGTTTGGTTGAAGCTGATCGCGCCGACATCGCCATTGATATGGAGCCTACTGTCTCTATTGTTGAGGATAAAGGCCATCGCATTGTCTTTGACATGACCCCTTTCACACCACGCCAAGCCATCACAGGTATTACTGTGACACAAGAAACGATTAGAGACCGTCCACACACTGTTCAAAAGCTTGTCACCGGTTTACAAAATGCAATGAACACACTTCATGGAGAACAAGGGCGGACCACAGCTATTGAAGTTGCACGGAAACTCTTCCCTGATCTAGAAAATCATATTATTGAAGCAGCTGTTGATCGTATGCTCAAATATGAAATCTACCCCCATTCTGTGGTTGTAGATGATCAGCTCTGGCAAAGAAGCCTTCAAATGCGCCTTGATAGCGGAGAGCTCAAAACACCACAAGAGACACGCATATCGGTTGATAATCACTTTGCTCAAAAAGCTATATTGAGTGAATAAGAATACACCTTGTCAGCACCTATATGGCTGATTAGACTGGAACACAATCTGCGGAGTCTCTTATGAAAAAATACCTGATCTTTCTTATCACAATCATTGTTTTAAGCCTGAGCATCGGTTTGCCAAAAGCATCTCCTCCTCTTGAAGAAGTGACAGTGGCTCAGTTTGGCAAAGCGCGCTTCTTGCTTTATCTTCCTCTGTACACAGCCATGGAAGAAGGTTTATTTGCCAAACATGGCCTTGATGTTGAACTACAATTTGCAGGCAATGATGATCAGATATTTGCCGCTGTTGCCAGTGGTCGCGCCGACTTTGGAATGGGCGACCCCATCTTCACAGCCATTGCCCAAGAAAAGGGATTTCCTGCCAAAACGATAGCGATGATGATTACATCTCTGGGCATAGCTGGATATACTGATAATCCTGATGTCCCCATGATCGCAAAACCAGAAGATTTAGCTGGCCTGCATGTAGGATCTTTTCCTGAACCTTCGACGACATATACATTATTATCAGAGTTTCAACGCAATCACCCAAACGCTCCGATTGTTGAAGCCCCTTTTGGTGCACAGCTCGGTCTTATTGAGGCTGACCGAGCTGACATCGCCATTGACCTTGAACCCACAGTGTCTGTTGTTGAAGACCAAGGATATCGCGTCGTGTTTGAAATGCCCCCCTTTACTGATCGCCAGGTGATTACAGGGATAATGGCTACACAAGACACGATTGATGAACGTCCAGAATTGGCCCAAGCTATGACCAACGCCTTGCAAGATGCTGTTGATCTCCTCTATTCAACTGAAGGTAAAACGATTGCATTACGTGTTGCACGCGCCATCTATCCAGATTTATCTGAAACTGTATTGGGCAATGCCATAGATCGCATGATGAAACACGAGATTTATCCTCGCTCTATTGTTATTGACGATGCACTCTGGCAACGGAGCATTAAGACACGCCTCGATAGTGGTGAGCTCACCTCACCACAAGAGACCAGACAGTCTGTTGATAACACCTTTGCTCTTCAGGCCAATGCACAATGACAACGCTCCTTAAAGCCAACAATATATCAAAAACCTATGGCCTGGATGAACCCCCCGTCCTTGATAACATCAGCCTTTACCTTGAAAGCAATACGATAACTTGCCTCTTGGGCGCCAGTGGTTGTGGAAAAACAACACTCCTCAATATTCTCTCTGGAATTGACACCGAATATCAAGGCGAAATAGAAAGCATCATAGAACGCCCTGGACCTGATGTGGGGTATATGACCCAAGGCAACGAGCTTTTGCCCTGGCGAGATGTCAGTAGCAATGTTGCCATAGGCTTAGAGTTTCATAAAACGACACAACCCATCATAGATCAACGCGTTGAAGATTATTTGTCTTTGGTTCATTTATCTAGCTACGCACAGCATTATCCCAAAGCTTTATCTGGTGGCATGCGTCAGCGTGTTGCATTGGCCAGAACACTTGTCATGGAGCCTAAGCTTCTACTCTTGGATGAGCCGCTGGGCAGTCTGGATATTGTTGGGCGGCGGCGTTTAGGCACAGCACTGAAGAACTATGTAAGAAAATATGACTGTTCTGCGCTTGTTGTCACACACTCTGTTGAAGAAGCCGTTTACCTTGGTGATCGTGTGAATATTCTCTCTCCGAGACCCGCTAAAATTGTAGATGATATTGAGATAGCGGCCTGTGGTGAAAAAGCCTATACAACTGTCCTTTCTGCCCTTCTTAAAGCCACTCCGGAGGGTCAAAATGCAGCGTAAGCTTTATGACATCATGCTGATTTTATCTCCTATGATCATTTTTTTGATATTTTGGGAGTGGTTTGTTTATGATGTACCTAAACGGAAATTTCTCTTTGCTGCACCGTCATTGGTGTTTGAAAAAGCAATAGAAGAATATCAGAACATTGCCTTTTGGAATGACATCTATATCACTAGCTTAGAAACTGTTTTGGGGCTTTATTGGCTCAATTCTTGGTGCTTTTATCGGTGAATTTGTTAGCTCCCAAGCCGGACTTGGCCATTATATTTTAAAAGCTGGTGGACTTTATGATATGCCTGCCGTGATCCTTGGTATTATCAATCTATCACTGATCGCTCTTATACTGAGTAGCATGACTCAAATATTAGAACGCATCGTTCGACGTATATAGGGAATAAAATGGTGGACCCGATCGGGATCGAACCGACGACCTCTTGCATGCCATGCACGCGCTCTCCCAGCTGAGCTCCGGGCCCTTACTTTGTAAAAGCGAGACTGACCTTAGCCAGAGACTAAAGCAAATGCAAGTCGAAAAACGCTCTTGGCAGCCTCTCTGTTACAGACTATGATCGGCTTGAACAGAAGGACAGAAAAATGACATTTGTTATTGCGAT
>CAXRKA010000077.1:0-6713 GCA_964231155.1 Alphaproteobacteria bacterium
CCTCTTTTCCATGCCTTAAAATGGTAGGAACTGAACAGCCTTTTTCTTGTTCTCTTTCTTGTTCTCTGGGACTTGGTCAACTATAAATAATCGTATGGATACATCCTTCACTGATATTCAAAAAGAACATTGGAGTTTACGTCACCTGCCACCTTGGTTGAAACCCTATGGTGTTTTAGCACGCTGGGATCGGCCTGTGGGTGTACATCTCCTATTTATTCCCTATCTATGGGGCCTTATTTTACATGCCCATACGCTGACACACCCACTGACGACAGTTTTATATGCGCTGGTTGGCTTTATAGGCGCTGTTCTTATGCGTGGTGCAGGTTGTACCATCAATGACATTTGGGACTACAAGCTAGATCAACAGGTCACACGTACAGCCACTCGTCCCCTTGCAAGTGGACAATTGTCTCGGTTTGAGGCTTTACTGTTTTTCATTGTACAATGCCTTTTGGCCTTGGCCACGCTGTTTATTTTACCCAACGCTATTCTTTATCCCGTGTTCTTTTCGCTGCCCTTGATCATCATTTATCCTTTGATGAAACGCCTCACATGGTGGCCTCAAGTGGTGCTTGGGATTGTTTTTAATCTGCCACTATTTGTAGGATATACCGCTATGCGCGGTGATTTTTTCTTTTATCCACCATCAATACTGATTTTATATTTGGGTCTGGTTTTGTGGACCGTTGGCTATGACACGATCTACGCCTTCCAAGATATACGCGATGATGAAGCTGTTGGTGTGTATTCTTCTGCCCAACGTGTTGGCCACTACGGCAAACTATTCACAGCCATGATCTTTATCTTTGCAGCTATGTTGTTCTTATTGGGGCTGTGGATACACCCCGGTATTGGTGCTTTGAGTGGAGCAATTGCTGTTTTAAGTGTCCTTCTCTATACGCTGTGCTTTGGTCTACTCTGCAATATTGATCAGCCTCAAGACTGCTTACGATTTTTCAAGCTCAACGTTCCCCTTGGGTATCTTATTGTTTTTGGCACAATAATTGATATACTGACGCAACATTATTTTTAACCACATTGAAACAACCATGACAAAAACCAAAGATACAAAAGATCTCTCTTTCGAAGACGCTGTTAAAGAGCTCGATGATATTGTTAAAAAGCTCGAAGCCGGAGAGGCCAGTTTAGATGAATCCATCACACTTTATGAGCGTGGGGTTGCCTTGCGTAAACACTGCGAAAGTCAGCTCGATGCGGCTCATAAAAAGATTGAAAAAATTACACAAGATGCAAATGGCAATATATCAACCACGCCATTAGACGCTGAATAGGGATAGGACAGTGTATGACTATGAATAAAGAACTGAAAAATACATTTGAATATATCGCAGAGCGCGTTGATAAACAGATTGAACTGTTTATTCCAAAGAGCCCAGAACCGGAGGGACAGCTTTATGAAGCGATGCGTTATTCATCTCTTGCAGGTGGCAAGCGTGTCCGCGCCTTCTTGGCTGTAATGTCGTCGGCTTTACTCGGTGTTGACGAAGCCCTTGCCCTACGTGCGGCTGCCGCCGTTGAAATTATGCACACCTATACTCTAATCCACGATGATTTACCGTCTATGGATGACGCCACACTCCGTCGTGGCAAGCCAGCCCTGCACCGCGAATTTGATATTGCGACAGCTGTTCTGGCGGGCGATGCTCTTCAGTCATTATCATTTGAAGTTATGGCGCATGAAGACACCCATTCAGATCCTCGTGTACGTATTAAATTGGTCTCAGGCCTTGCACGCGCTATAGGTCCCGCCGGTGCCGCTGGCGGTCAAATGATTGATCTTATTGGCGAAGAAGAAGACATGACATTGGGGCAAATCACGCGCATGAACCGTATGAAAACAGGTGCTCTTATTCGCTTCGCTTGTGAAGTGGGTGCGATTATGGGACGTGCATCACCACAATACACAATGGCCTTACGCAACTATGCCTCAGATATTGGACAAGCCTATCAAATGACAGATGACCTTCTCGATCATTACGGTGCACGCCAAGACACTGGGAAAGACACGAAAAAAGATGCCGCTGCCAATAAATCAAACTTTATTAAACATCTTGGTCCTGAAGAAACACGTAAAAAGGTGGAAATCCTTATCAATCAAGCCACACAACATCTCTCTGTATTTGGTGAAAAGGACGAAGCAAAACGCCTCAAAGAATTGGCGATATATTTACTGGAGCGTAAAAAATGACCGATACCCCCTATCACCTTCATAAGGGTGACCTTCCAGACGATATTGATTTAAGCGATGGTGATTTGGCTGTCGATTGTGAAATGATGGGCCTTAATGTGCACCGTGACAGGCTTTGCCTAGTACAATTGAAATCAGCTAGCAGTGACGTACACCTCGTTCAGATTGCCCAAGATCAAATTGAAGCCCCAAATCTCAAGGCAGTTTTAGAAAACGAAGATCAAACAAAGATCTTTCATTTTGGACGCTCTGACGTTGCAATGTTGATGTATTGGCTCGATATTCATATCTCTAATATCTTTTGCACACGGACGGCCTCTCGCCTGGCACGCACCTATTCAAACCGTCATGGTCTTCGTGATGTTTGCCGTGACATTTTGGATATTGAGTTGAGCAAGTATAATCAAACCAGTGACTGGGGTGCAGAAGTGCTTTCTGATGAGCAGCTCAACTATGCAGCGAGTGATGTTTTATATTTGCATACAATCAAAGAGAATCTTGTGCAACAGCTTGAACGTGAAGACAGGCTGTTTCTTATTGAGGCGTGCAATGAGTTTATCCCTGTCCGTGCAGCTATGGATGTTCTGGCTTATAATCAAGATGATGATATCTTTGCACATTCATAAAAAGCACTTAAAACTAGAAAATTAACATAGTATATGGTATAAAGCCCATTGAAAGACACTGAGGAGAGAATCATGTCACAAACAATTTTTGTTAAGCGCCCTGCGAATACAATTCTCACAGCAAACGCAGACACTGACTTGAATGAAGGTAAAAAGACGCTCCGTATCGAAGCGGCAGCTCTTGAGGCTTTGGCAAAAAGCTTGGACTATCAATTTACTGAAGTTATTGATCTTCTTGCCAATATCAAAGGCCGTATTATTGTTTCTGGGATGGGTAACAGTGGTCATATTGGCCGTAAGATTGCGGCTACTTTTGCATCAACGGGCTCTCCTGCCTTTTTTGTGCATCCCGCAGAAGCCAGCCATGGTGATTTGGGAATGCTGACCAAAGATGATGCTGTTATTTTGATTTCTAATTCTGGTGAATCGGCTGAATTGAAGGATATTTTGGCCTTTTGTAAGCGTTTCCGTATTCCGATTATTGGTTTTACATCTAAGCCTGAATCCACACTGGGCGAACAATCTGACTACTTTCTTCGCCTTATGGATATGGACGAGGCTTGCCCAACAGGTAAAGTGCCCACAACATCAACAACCATGTCATTGGCTCTTGGTGATGCGCTGGCTGTAACATTGATGAAACGCAATGGCTTTACTGGTGATGATTTCAAAGTTTTCCACCCTGGCGGCAAGCTAGGACAACAGCTTATGCGTGTATCTGATGTTATGCGTGATTATCAAGAACTACCATTGATCAAAATTACAGCTGACATGGGTGATGCCCTTATGGCCATGTCTGAGAACAACTTTGGTCGTGCCATTATTGTTGATAAAAACGGCCACCTTGCTGGATTTATATCCGATGGTGATATTCGTCGTAATGTTGGCGATGATCTTGTCTCGAAACCCGTGACCGATATCATGTCAAAGAATCCAAAATGTGTGGAAAAAAGCGATTTAGCTGTTTCTGCTTTAACAATCATGAACGAAAATCAGATCACAGACCTGATTGTCACTGACGAACGCAAGCCTATCGGCTTATTGCGCTTGCATGATATTCTTAAGGCTGGCATTGTTTAAAAAACTTACCTTTTTCGGGAGTTAAAAAACAATGGTTCTATCTGCGTCTCCAAGACCAACGGATCGAGAGAAATCCAATGTAGAGCTTTATACACGCATCATACAATCTTTGAAGATTGTATTGCCCATCAGTATTGTTTTTATTATTGCAATCTCGATCATTGTCCCGATCTTAAGTGAAGAAACCATTCCAGATGCAGAAGATTATTCACAAGAAGCTGTGCAAAATACAGTCGTTGGTGATGACGATCTTGTTATGACTGATACGCAATTCACAGGCCTTGATAAAAACGGACGTCTGTATGAAATTACAGCGGATAAGATTGCGCGCAGCTCTGAAAGGGCTGGTACCATGAGCCTTATCGCACCGCGCGCTGTTTTGTTTCGCAGTGAAGATAAATCCGAATGGTCACGCATGACATCCAACGAGGGTTTATACGTTCCAGATGAAGGTGAGCTAAGATTATGGGGAGATGTGACATTCTTTGACTCAGATGATAATCGTCTTGTGACACAAACACTCTTAACACAGATGGAGGACTTTGCTGTCACGAGCAATCAGACTGTTTTGGGGTTTGGGCCGGTTGCAAGCTTACGTTCTAGCGGTGTACGTATTTATAATGGGGGCAAGACTCTAGAACTCAGAGGACCCGCACGACTCACCATAAAATAAACTCAAGATAAGATATGGAACGATATGGGAAGTTTTGATAGGTTATAGGTTATGAAATATTTTTTAGTTTTTTTACTGACACTCAAAATTGCTTTTCCAGCGCTAGCACAAAATACTGATAAACAACCCATTGAGATTACAGCTGATGAAACCATCACTTGGGATAAAGAACGCCATTTTTATCAAGCCCGTGGAAATGCTTTGGTTGAAAACAATGGTGGAACAGTAAAAGCCAATATTATTACCGCCTACTACGACCCGGATTCTGATAAACGCACGATTACACGCATTGTTGCAGAAGGGAATGTTGAGATTTCTCAAGATGGACAAACAGCTTACGGCGATGTTGCACAATACACGCCGGCAGAAAAATTTATGAAACTGACAGGACAAAACTTACGTGTTGAGACGAAACAAAATACCATTCGTGCCGATGAAAGTATTCAATATTGGCAAGATCGTGGTGAAGCCCATGCTGTTGGGCGCGCAACGATTGTTGATGGGAAAAACACTGTAACATCTCATATCATGAAAGCTTTTTTCTACCAAAACGGTGACGGTGGAGAACAGGGCCTTAAAGAGGCCACAGCCGAAGGTGGCGTAACTATTGAAACAGGCACTGAAACCATCACAGCCAACCGTGGTCGTTATACCAGCAGTGATAGCCGCGCGGTGATTGAAGGTAATGTTGAAATCAGACGCGATGGTACACGTCTCAATGGAGATAAGGCGCTTGTTGACTTTGAAACAGGTGTCAGCCAATTGATGGCCAGCACACCGCGCGAGCAAGAAAAGGGTGGACGCGTCCGCGCACTGTTCTATACAGACTAATTAAGACCAATCCATAAAAAGCAAAAAAGCGCCTAATCCAGCGCTTCTTGTGTTTTAATATTTTTAATAATAATTATCTTCCGCGAATGTCCATGATAAATCTCCTTTGGCAATTCCAAGTTTTAATAAAAGTTACTTTGCACCTACGTCCATAAAAACTCTCTTCTAATATTAGGCTGTATTAATATTACAATACAAATAGTAACTTTGCAAGAATTAAAGAATTACGAATTCATTCCATCAAAGAAATCATTGTTGTTCTTTGAGTGTTTGAGCTTATTAATCAAAAACTCAGCTGCTTCAACAGTCCCCATTGGATTAAGAATGCGACGCAAGACCCACATCTTGGCCAATGTGGCTTGATCAATAAGTTCTTCTTCTTTACGTGTTCCTGATTTTTGAATATCAATGGCTGGGAAGACACGTTTATCAGACAGTTTACGATCTAGAACAATTTCAGAGTTACCCGTTCCTTTAAATTCTTCAAAGATCACCTCATCCATACGGCTGCCTGTTTCAATCAAGGCTGTACCGATAATAGTCAAAGACCCACCTTCTTCGATGTTACGTGCAGCACCAAAGAAACGTTTGGGGCGTTGTAGAGCATTGGCATCAACACCACCTGTTAAAACCTTACCAGATGATGGAACAACAGTATTATAAGCACGCGCCAGACGCGTAATGGAGTCAAGCAAGATGACAACGTCATATTCCATTTCAACAAGACGTTTGGCTTTTTCAAGAACCATCTCTGTCACTTGAACGTGACGCGTGGCTGGTTCATCAAAAGTGGATGAAACCACCTCACCACGGACTGAACGCTCCATATCCGTCACTTCCTCTGGGCGTTCATCAATCAAGAGAACGATCAGATAACATTCTGGGTGATTGGCCGCAATAGACTTAGCAATGTTTTGTAGCATTACTGTTTTACCTGTTCTTGGTGGGGCTGTGACCAATGCACGTTGACCCTTACCAATCGGTGCTACAAGCTCAATAATACGCTGTGTCATTTGACTTTTTGCCGGCTCATCTTCCAATTCAAGAACGATTTTTTCTTGTGGATAGAGCGGTGTCAAACTATCAAAGTTGATGCGATGTTTGAGACTATCCGCATCCATGTAATTCACGCGGTTCACTTCAGTAACAGCAAAATAACGCTCATTATTACGTGGCGGACGAATAAGACCCTCAATGGAGTCCCCTGTGCGCAGCTTTAAAGAGCGGATAATGTTCGGTGCGACATAAATATCATCTGGACCGGGCAAGTAGTTTTCTTCTGTTGAAC
>CAXRKA010000078.1:0-3331 GCA_964231155.1 Alphaproteobacteria bacterium
TTAATGTTTTAACGCGTTCGTCTGTCCAGCCACTCACAAGCGTTTACCTTTATTGTTTAATATCCAGTGCTTTGAAGATAATAGTGTCTTAGATCGTAAAATCAAGTATTCATAGCGTTTTATGTTTGTTCAATAATCACACCAGGATTCATTATATTTTTGGGATCCAATGCCGTTTTGACCTTTTTCATTGTTTGCAAAGCCACAACATCTTTTATATCTTTTAGGCGTTTTGTTTTGAGATGCCCCAAACCATGTTCAGCCGAAATAGAACCTCCATGGTCTTGAACCACCTCATAAACGATATCCTCCAAAGCATCGCGGTGCTCAAGAAACCCTGACTTGGTCATGCTTTCAGGGCGCACAAGATTATAATGAATATTGCCATCACCCAGATGACCAAAAGGAGATATGCGAATGTCGGCCATATAATCGTGAACACGCTTGGAAGCTTCAGAAATAAATGACGGCATCTTCCCTATAGGTACAGAGATATCATGTTTTGATGATCCTTCGACCATACGTTCACCATCTGACAAACTTTCACGACAAAACCATAAATTCTCCCGTTTGGTTTCATTGGTTGCAATCACCGCATCAGAAATAATCTCATCATCCATTGCTTTTGCTAGAACATTTTCAAAGACCTGCCGCATGCCATCATCATCTGAGCTTGCTCTTATCTCTCCCAAAACATACCAAGGGTACTCTCCTTCTAAGGGATCAATAAATCCATCCACATGCTTTAAGCAAATATCGATCGATTGCCTAGACATCAGCTCATATGCGACAAGGCTTCCTGAGGCTGTTGAACTGATCCGATCAAATAAGTCTACAGCCGCTTCAACACTGGGTAGTGCTGCATAAAATGTCTCTTTAAAGCGCGGCAATGGAAAGAGTTTTACTGTCGCAGCCGTCACAATTCCCAAGGTGCCTTCACCACCTATAAAAAGATGTTTTAGGTCATAGCCTGTATTGTCTTTGCGTAAAGCATTGAGGCCGTTCCAAATATCGCCATTCGGCAAAACAACTTCTAGACCCAAGATCAAGTCTCGTGTATTCCCATAGCCCACTGTTAATATGCCTCCAGCATTGGCTGAAATATTTCCACCAATTTGTGATGACCCCTCAGAGGCAATGGCTAGAGGAAAGAAACGATTATCCTTGGCTAAAACACGCTTTAACTCATGCAAAATAACGCCCGCCTCAACAACGGCTGTGAAACCTGAAACATCGATCTCTCGAATAGTGTTCATGCGTGTACAGTTCACAACAACGCAGGGTCTTGGGTCATTTACAGGTGGAACGGCACCCGCCACCAAAGATGTATTCCCGCCCTGAGGGATAACAACAATATCATTATCATGGCAAAAACGAAGGATGTCTGATACGTCTTGAGTGGTCTTTGGGCGAACAGCAGCCACTGCCTCCCCTTTAATGTAGTGGCGATAATCTGTCACAAACCAATCAAGCTTGCCTGCCTCATGAACAACATAGGCTTCACCAACGATATCGACGAGTGCGCTAACAATATCACTAACCTTCATCACATATCCTTTTCTTTTGGTGTTGCGGCACGCTGCAATCGATCATTAATTGCATAACCTAAACCATCCATAGGAATAGGCATAACAGCTATGGATGGAACATCCAATTGATCCAATTGATGCATGGCCTTAAACAAAGAGCGTGCAGCCTCAGTTAAATCACCCTGTGCTGATAGATTACACACCAAATGTTCTGGCATATCTTTGGCCCCTTTATAATCCTCAGAAGCCATAAAGCTCAATGAACCAAAAGCCAAAAGCGCTTCACCAGATTTAACATCGACTGCGTTCAAGCGTAAAGGTGTTTCTGTGGCATAATGGCGCTTGAGTTGGCCCGGAGATTTAATATTTTCCTCTCCTTCTGGCGTCAAAACAGAACAACTCAAAACTTCTTCTATATGTTCCTTTAAAATATGGCCATAGCGAAGAATACGCGGGGCATGACCAGATACATCAACGATTGTTGATTCAAGGCCTTTTGTTGCTGCGCCATCACTCAAAATCATATCGGGCTGTTCTGGTTCACCCTCAAAAGCTGACATCACATGCGCTGATGTTGTGGGACTGATGTTCCCAGAGATATTCGCACTGGGTGCAGCCAGTGGAACTCCAGCTTTAGAAATTAAATCACGCGCCGTTCTATGTTCAGGGCAACGCACAGCCACTGTTTGTAATCCGGCTGTTACAACATCACTAATAGTGATTTTAGGATTGTCCGCTAAAGGCAAAACAAGTGATAACGGTCCAGGCCAGAACGCAGCCATCAATCGTTCTGCATGATCTGAAACCTCACAAAATTTATAGATATCATGTGGTTCAGAGATATGAACAATCAAAGGATTAAACTCTGGGCGACTCTTAATTTTATAGATCTTAAGCACAGCATCACTGTTTGTTGCATCACCGCCAAGCCCATACACAGTCTCTGTGGGAAAAGCGACAACAGCACCAGACTGAAGGCAATCTGCTGCTTGATTGATTTTATCATTCGTTGCTTGTTGGATTACCAATGTCATGCATTTTCACCATGAAGATGTTTTAAACGTACTTCAAAACCAGAGTGTATAGCCGCACCGATCAAAATTGCGTAAACCGATAAAAACAGCCACAACATGAATATAATAATGGCACCAAAAGACCCATAAACAGCATCAAAGGATGGGAAGAAATGAATAAATAATGATAAGCCATAGCTTAACCCCATGAGCAGTCCTGCAGCTGATAGCAATCCAATAAATAGACCTGTTTTATGTGATAGTGGCTTATTGGGCCCTAAGATAAATAGCCCTCCAACCAAAAGTACAAAACTTCCTCCTAAAATTACCCATCTCAATAAAGTAATTTTGGGCATTAACACATCAGGTATAGGCAGAATATTCAAAGCCACAGGCACCAAAACCAAAGCCGCCACCGAACAAGCCAAAGCCACCACAGCACCCAAAGTCAGTAAATAAGCTATGATAGAATGCTTCCACCATATTCTTCGCTCTTCGACCAAATAAATCTTATTCAAAGCCGCAATCATAGCACGCATACCACGACTGGCCGACGCCATGGAGATCAACACTGAAATGATCAATGTCATCCCTAAATGTGGCTGTGACTGCCCAATTAATGCATTCAATTGCGTGGACAAGATATTAAATGCATCCACTGGTAAAATCGTTTCCGTCAGGTTCAAAATAATCTGTATATCTTGAGTGTTGGCGACCAATCCATAAAGAGAAACGAGAGCTGAAAGAAGCGGAAATATAGATAAGAGGGCATAGAATGCGACACCCCCC
>CAXRKA010000079.1:0-6520 GCA_964231155.1 Alphaproteobacteria bacterium
ATTAAGTGGATCACAGCCTATAACAGCTTCCCATTGAATTACACAGAGCTGCTCAAGCTCTATGGTAAGGGCATTCAATCTATACGCTCTAACTTGAAAACGCTTTTACCTGATGGCATGAAAGACGCCACTCAAACACGCTTAGATCATTTGGTTCAAGCACATCATGTACCGAATAAATTGGCCGGCAAACTCTCAGAGCTACCAGCATTGCTTTTATCCTGTGATATTATCCGTGTTGCAAAGAACTGCTCTCAAGATGTGAAGAATGTAGCACGCGTTTATTATAACATTGCTGAGCGTTTCCAATTTGAGACCATCTTCTCACGTGCTGAAGACATGGCTATGGATACACATTGGGGACAAGATGCACGCGACGGTGTTGTTGATGATCTCTATCGATCCCTCAGTGATATCGCTTTCCATGTTGTGAAGAATTATAATATCCGGTCAGAAGCACAAGCCAAACAGTCTCTTGAGACCTGGGGTGATACGTATTCAGCCTTGATACGCCCGATCGATCAGTTAGCTGATGAGCTTATTCATCGTGACCAGCTTGATTTTGAGATATTGGCACTCTTCTCACAAAAGATCCGCCACCTGATTACAGAGCAACAGTCTTAGCCCTAAGAAGACCAGGTTCCACCTTCACGGAAACGTGTCAGATAGGTTGGGAGAATTTCATCCATAGATCTTGGAAGAATATTCATATCCTCGAATGTTTTGGCATGAGAAGATACAATATTGTCATACTTTAGAGCATTCACTTGATCCACAGTCATAAGTTGACCAGGTAGTTTTTGTAAGATACTGGCTTTCATACGCGCAAAGCGCCAGGGCAATTGAACAAGAAAGCGTTTTCTGCCAGTATAATGCATCACTCTTTCGATCAGCTGTTTGAAATCCTCTTGATCTGGTCCCCCAAGCTCAAAAACAGAACCCTTAACCGTTAATCGACGTTCACCTGTTCGTTTCAAAGATTTCATCACCACTTGAACAATGTCACCGACATAAACAGGCTGGAATAGTGTTTTTCCACCACCGATCAGAGGTAAGAACGGCGAAATCATGGCCATACGCGCGAAGAGATTGAAAAACCCATCTCCTTTACCAAATACAATGGATGGACGAATGATTGTTGTTAAAGGAAAAGCCTCTCGAGCACCAACCTCGCCAAGGTATTTGGTTTTTAGATATTCACAATCCACATCTGGATCAGCACCAAGAGCCGAGAAATGGATAAAGCGCCTAACACCCAATTCCTGAGAAATCCTAGCTATACGGGCTGGTAGCTCCTGGTGGAAACGAACAAAGTCACCCTTTTTCTTTTCAGCCAATAAACCAATGCAGTTGATCACCATATCTGAGCCTTGAATCACTTTGCGCAAATCGTCATCAGATAAAATATTGCATTTCTCAGGCACAATTTGCCCGACCATACCTGCAGTTCTCAAGAAATAAGCAGATGAAGCACGCCGTGACGGAACACGGACTGTCCAGCCCTCTTCTGCAGCTTTATCAACGATATGACGCCCGATAAAACCTGTTCCACCAAAAATTGTTATGCGTTTGTAGTCCATAGCTTCTAATTAATATAGTTCCGTATTGTATAAAGCAATTGCTCTGCATCGTATTTTGACTCGAGATCTGTAGTTCGATCTATAAACGTCAGCAGCAGATTCTCAGCCTTGTTGTATTGCTCTAATTTAGCCGCCAATACACCACCATCAAAATACAGCTGCCACTCTTCTGGAGCAAACCACATTATAGTTTCAACAGTGAATAGGGCATCATCGTAACCAGCATAGGTGATTTGACGTGTTTTTATATTGTTTTGATAGCGCACAAGTATGGCACGATGATCCGCAATATCAAAATAAGTGTTATCCAACTCAGATTGCTCACCTGTCACAGTTTTAATAAGATCTCGTAGCCGATGCGTTGGCATTTCCTGCCCATCATAAAATGGATCAAAGATTAGGCGCGCGCCCTTATATTCCAAACGCATCAAAAAATGGCCTGGAAATGTTAACCCGTGTATGGTCCAACCTAAATGATCCACGCCATGTTTAATTAGAATACCCAGCGCCACAGGGATACCTGCGCGCTGATCAATTACATTAAACATGTTCATATTCTCAGGGTTATCAAACCCCTCCTCGTCACCTTGATAACCAAGGGATTGAAAGAAAGCACGCTGAATAACGCGCAAGCGATAATCCAGAACAGCTTCTGAATCGTTTTCGTCCTTACATTCTAGTGTCTTTGCTGTACGAACAAAAATCTCTCGGATCTTTTCCAAATGTGCATGATAAGGCTCTACAGCCTTTTGTGGCTTTTCAAGAGAAGAGAGCAAAAGAGCCGTCTCAGCCAGGAGAATGTCCTGAGCGTCTAACTCACCGCATTCTTTGACTTGTTGCTTAATAGATAATGAGGACACTAATTCTATCGTTTTTCTAATTCTTGTTCTATTGTTGGGCGCTCAATACGGTAATAGGTATCGTAGCGTTCACCAGTAACATCTTCGAATGTTTCATCAACTGGTTTTTCGGCGCCTTGTCCTTCTCTTATACGCACATAAGAAACAACTTCACGCACATGGGCAATATTACGTGCATGATCAATGACTTTTTGAAGCTCAATCTTATCCTTAGCAACACCCATCAAATATACGGTTCCACCAACAGAGTCGATTGTGTAGTTGAGAGCTGAAATCTCTTTATCAAAGGTGATCCGCGCGCGGAGCTTTGTTTTAATCAATGTATCTTTAGCGTAACCAACAATCCCTTCGCCTTCTTCAACACGAATTTCATTGATTACCTGTTTCACTCCATCAGCCTGCCAAGTTAAACGCACAGCATCAACACGCATTTCCGGATCTTGGACACGACCTGTCAGAAGAACACGGCCCTCTTCAATCGTTAAATTGAGAGCATTGTACATATCAACACTATGACGAAACCAAAGATCATTCACCTGGGCTCGGATTTCAAAATCTTCAATGGCTTGCCCAAGACCACCATCTTGAGATGCTGATATAGCTAAACCAGTCCCTGCTCCAGCACCGATCGCAGGCCCAGAGCAACCATGCATAAATACTGTTGCATAGAGCATAAAAACAGAGAGAACGAGCATTTTATAGTTTTGTTTCATATGATCCAACAATTCTTGTAATGACATGGCAGAAAGCCAAAGCGTATGACGATCACATCGAAGCGACAATCATAGTTTTTAAATCTAGGCTTTTTTTGTAAATAAATACTTGCTGTACGTGTAATTCGTGTTTGCGCCTTCTTTTGAACGGCTTCCAGCCCCTCTTTTAAGCTGTTTCGGGCCTTAACTTCAATGAACACGATTGTATTCTTACGCCGTGCAATCAGATCAATCTCACCTGTTTTTCCACGATAACGCCTCTCAAGCACCTGATACCCTTTGAGAGACAGAAAAAAAGCAGCCATCCACTCTGCCCAAATCCCTTTTTTATAAGTTGATACACTTATCATATACTCACGCCTTAGTCTAACGTCATTGCATAAATCTCATTTTTAGAGTGATCGAGGAGCGCTGATAAGATTTTTGCCACATCCTTTGACGAGACACCAAGATCCTGAGCTTCTTTCAGTGCTTTTTTAATTTGATGATCAGAAATTGCCTCTCCACCTTTAGATGATGTGGAATGAAACAACAAAACAATTTCACCTTTCAAGGATTCATGAGCTTGTAGTTTCTTAGAAACATCCACAGCTGTGCCTGCAATCACCTCTTCAAATTTTTTTGTCACTTCACGAGCCACGGCTATGCTCATTGATGGCTCAATATCAGCCATCATTTTAACAGTATTGAGAATACGTTGTGCTGATTCAAAGACAATGGCCGTTCCGCCTACCGCGATAGCACGGTTGATAAGCTCTGATTTGGGCCCTGATTTGGTGGGTAAGAACCCATAAAAATGATAATGATCACTGGGCAAACCTGATACAGAAAGAGCAGCAGAAACAGATGATGCCCCCGGCACACTGTACACTGGTAAACCTTTATCTTTACAAGCTTTGACCAATTTATAGCCTGGATCACTGATCAGTGGCATACCTGCATCAGAGACTAGAGCCACCATTGCACCCTGCTCTACAGCTTTGACCAGTTGATCTCTTGTCTGATAATCACTGTGATCGTTATAGGTGACCAATTCACCTTGACGTTTTATGGCCAGATGATCCATGAGTTTACCTGTCACGCGCTTATCTTCACATGCAATGCGCTCAGCTGTTTGTAAGACCCAACTGGCACGTGGTGTCATATCACCAATATTACCGATAGGTGTTGCAGTGACATACAGTCCTGGTTGTTTTGAATAAGAGATCATGGTGATAGCGATTACGTATTTACTCTCTGGTGGTCACACTTTACACTTTCTACAGTTACATCAATTTGTTTCTATGTACAAGCCATGAACATGAATTCTTTTTTATCCATCCTCTTCGCAGCGCTTTGCCTTGTGCTTATGCCTTTGAATATGGCAGAGGCTGGATTCAATTTCTTTACGATCAGTGAAGATGCAGAAGAAACAGCTCCTAATAACCCACGTACACCACCGCCACAACCTGATCTAGAGCGCGCACAACCCAAAACAGAGCCGGCTATTAATGTGCCTTCGTTCAGAACAGATCAAGTGCCCAAAGCATCAGAAACAACAATACAACGCAATATTGATGAGCCACCAGGCAGAGAACGTGCTGTATCAACTGAACGGCGCATCTATAACAAAGATCGATCACAGCAGCGCACTGTTGTTAATATTAATCGCCGCAATGCCAATCCCATCCGTGTTGGCGTTGTCTTACCCTTGAGTGGATCCTACAAAACTGTGGGGCAAGATCTTCTTAAAGCCGCTGAGCTTGCTCTTTTTGACATTGCCCAAGACAGCTTGGAATTAATTGTGCGTGATACGACAGGCTCACCAGAAGGTGCTAAAGAGGCTGTACGTGATGTCATTGAAGAAGGTGCTCAAATTATCTTAGGACCGCTTCTCTCCTCTGAAGTCAAAGCTGTGGCGCCTATTGTCAACAGCAGGAACATTACCACTGTTGGCTTTACAACCGATTGGACGGCAGCCGGTGATGATATCTTTGTAATGGGTTTTATGCCTTTTACTCAGGTTAAAAGGGTTATAGACTATACGCTCGAAAGTACGGGGAGACGTTATTTTTCTGCCATTATCCCCAATTCTCCTTACGGCAATGCCATACAGACAGCTTTCGAAAACCAAGTCTTCACTTATCAACTGCCTGAAATCAAAATGACCCAGCTTGAAGGGGGACGCGCGGATGCCAATCTGATCTTGCGCAACTTCTCAGAATATGATGAGCGGCGCAACCAAGCCATTATGAGTCTCCCAGAAGAGCTTCGCGGGCCTTATCTTTCTAATAACTATACAGACGAAGTGATTGACCCCAGCGCACCACCTCGACGCTTGATTGAACCGCAACGCACAGAACGTATTGTACTCAAATCGCCAGACGAGATTGCAGAAGCTGAAGAACTGCCTGAACTCATTGTCCCACCACCATCGTATGATGCTCTGATTTTGCCTTTTGGTGGCAATACACTTTACTCTATTGCCAACCTCTTGGCGCATTACGAAGTCAATTCTAAAGATGTTCTTTTGCTTGGCACAGGGCTTTGGGATGACAGTGCTGTGGCTCAAGAGCGCGCCTTACATGGCGGTATTTATGCCGCCCCTGAACCCAAAGCACGCTTTGATTTCGAGCAACGTTTTAAATCCGTTTATGGCAGGGAGCCCACCCGTATTGCCACTCTTGGTTATGATGCTGTGGCGCTCACAGCTGTGATTGCACAACAAAGCTTGCGTCAGCGACGCAAGCCACAATTTAAAAAAGAACAGTTGATGAACCGCGTTGGCTTTGCTGGTGTGGATGGCATTTTCCGCTTTAATAATCAAAATCTGATTGAACGCGGCCTCGCCATTTTGCAAGTCACAGACAAGGGCGTTCGTGTAATCGACCCCGCCCCACGGAAATTTGTGCAATAAATCTACTCTGGTTGTGATGTATCTTGGGATGGCTTTTTATTTTGGTCGTGCTTAAATGGCTTCCTGGCCATAGTCAAGGCATTATCCCAGAATCTATTGACCTTCTTACGAATACGATTAGAAGACAAAAGTATTATGGGTAAACCCAACATTAACATACCACTCATTAAACCAGAGACGTAATCAGCCTGTAAATTATTATAGCCAGGAGGGTGAGGGTTTTGTTCCTTGAGCTCAATAGTTGTCTCTAAATCCTCAATGGCTTGAGATACAGTGATATCTTCTGTCTCAAGACTGTCTATATTATCACCGATATCAGCGTTCTCAGAAAGGATAGACTTATAAATCTCATCAGGATTACGGCCTTTCAATTCTTTCAATTCTTCCTTCAAGACCCCCATAGTTGCTTCATAATCACGAATGGCATCATCTTTGATAAAATGATCATAAACAATTTCATAAAGCCACTTA
>CAXRKA010000080.1:0-14326 GCA_964231155.1 Alphaproteobacteria bacterium
CTCTTTTTGCACTGAGCACAGCGGTTGATTATATCGCAGAACATAATTCCGAAGTTGTTGAACAGATTGAGCCTATAGATTGGAATCATGCCTCTATGATTGATATGGCTTGTGAAAAATATAACCAACTTAAAGCATTCAATTATGATGATACTTTGGTTCAACCTTTATATGTCCGTGAAGCTGATGTGACGTTAAAGAAACAGGGCTCTTTATCATGATCTTGGAGTATCTGTTTGTGATCTGGTTGGGATTGATCTTGGGAAGCTTTATGACCATGCTTATCTATCGTATCCAGAACAAAAAGCTTTTACTAGGGCGTGGAGCGAACCGTTCTTACTGCCCACATTGCCGAACAATTTTAAAATGGTACGATTTATTGCCAGTGATCTCTTATTTCATGCTTAGAGGGCGTTGTCGTTACTGTGGTCAGAAGATGGGTGTACAATATATTGTTATTGAAACCATCTGTGTACTTATAATGATTTTTGCTTACAATATTTTTTCAAAAATATAGAAGGTGTAGCCTGGATTGTTTTCACTGGGTGAGTGTTGTGAATGGAATGTCTCTCTCCATTTTTGACGTTGCCAGTTGGGGAAATATGCATCACCCTCGGGTGAAGATTGCACCTCTGTTAGATAGAGTTGATCAATACAATCTGCCTGCAAAGCTAGAGCATAAATTTCTGCACCACCAATAATAAACGCTTGAAGCATATCATTGTCTAGAGCATGTTGTTGTGCTGCGCCCAAGGCATCAGCTAAATTATGAACCACAGTAACAGCACTGTGATCAACGGTATAATTGTCCTTGCGTGTAATGATAATGTGATGGCGTTGTGGAAGAACACGGCCTAAAGATTCAAATGTCTTGCGTCCCATAATAATGGGCTTGCCAAGAGTATTTTCTTTGAACCATCGTAGATCTTCAGGCAAGCTCCATGGCAGCTTACCTTGATTGCCTATAACACCGTTATCCGCAATGGCAGCTATAAGAGCGATTTTAAAATCTTGATCAGTGCTCATAGGGATTAAACAGCAACCTTTGCCTTGATGTGCTCATGGTACTGATAATTTTTTAGCTCAATATCTTCAAAGGTAAAGTCAAAGATGTTTTTGATCTCAGGATTAAGCTCAAGCGTTGGAAGGGGAAGAGGCTCTCGCGATAGCTGAAGGTTCACCTGTTCCATATGATTAGAATAGAGATGTGCATCACCAAATGTGTGAATAAATTCACCAACCTCTAAGTCACACACTTGTGCCAACATATGTGTAAGCAGTGCATAAGAAGCAATGTTGAAGGGCACACCAAGGAAAATGTCCGCGCTTCTCTGATAAAGTTGACAAGACAACTTGCCTTCAGAGACATAGAACTGGAAGAGACAATGGCATGGCGGTAAAGCCATATTGTTGACATCTGCAACATTCCAAGCCGATACAATAAGGCGTCTAGAGTTGGGGTTGTTTTTGATTTGATCAACCAGTTGTATGATTTGATCCACATGCTGCCCATCTGGCGTTGGCCAAGAGCGCCATTGATAACCATAAACAGGACCAAGGTTACCATCTTTATCAGCCCACTCGTCCCAGATGCGAACACCGTTATCTTTCAGGTATTTAATATTTGTATCACCTTTCAGGAACCAGAGAAGCTCATGAATGATAGAACGTAGGTGTAGGCGTTTTGTTGTTATACATGGAAAGCCCTCAGATAAATCATAGCGGCACTGATAGCCGAAGACACTGTATGTGCCTGTGCCTGTACGGTCATCTTTAAAGTTTCCGTCATCACGTACGTGACGCATCAAATCGAGATATTGTTCCATGTTTTAGTCCAATATTTATGGTTATTGTAGGAAGTTTTATGATTCGATATACAGTGTAACAAAACTTGAAAAATTAACCAAAACCTCATATAATAAAGATGTTCATTTTTTGAACTATGAGAATAAACTTTGGTTAGAATAAGCGTTATGGACTCGGGGGCGGTACCCGACGCCTCCACCAAAAGCAGCTCAGTAGAGGAAAAAGCTGTTTCTGATGGGGGCGACATAGGATCGACAGGCGTGTTAAAAAGTCAATTTTTCTTCGGTATGATACCGCCGTAATTGGATCATAATTATAAATGCAAACGATAACTTCGCAGAAGCTCGTATGGCTGCTTAAGCAGCTTGATCGCTTCAGGCATTTTAAGTAATTCCTGTCAGCCTTATGGCAGGTGGGGCGTGGGGCGGCCTAGCAACAGAACCGCTCCATTTTTTATCTCGCTGAATGCCAATGCATATTCGCCTTTTATTAAGACTTGATCCGTTAGGCTCAAGACGCATATAAAAACAATATTAGGTAAGCTCCTCGAAGGGTACTCGCATGAACGACGAAGGTTTCAATCCACTCCTTAGATACGATAAAATGGTCGAGAAGGCACTGCGCTCAGTCGTGCGTCATGCTGTTGATTATGTGATTGATAATGGCCTGCCCGGGGATCACCATTTTTATATTACATTCATCACCAAACATGAGGGTGTTGATATTCCAGATTATTTGGTTGAGCAATATCCAGATGAGATGACAATTGTTTTGCAATATCAGTTTTATGGTCTTGAGGTTGATGAAGAAAAAATGGCTGTGACACTCAGCTTCAATAACGTTCCCGAACGTCTTATCGTGCCCCTTGATGCTATTACGATCTTTGCAGATCCATCCGTTAATTTTGCCTTGCAGTTCCAGCCTGTTAATGATGATGAAATTCATGACAATGGTGATGAATTCTACGAAGATTTTGGTGATGATGATGTTGGTCTTATTACAGATAAACCAAAATTAAAGCCAACATCGCCTGATGGAAAAGAAGAGGAAACAGGTAAAGTGATTTCCTTGGATAATTTCCGCAAAGACGACTAAATAAATCGCTTTTCATTTATACAAGTTTCTAATATCCTGCACCCATTAAAGAGGAATAAGGAATCCGTTATGATTTTCAAAAGAAAAACACCATCTGGTGATCACCCTGTTCGTGATCGCCAAACTAAAATTTTAGCAACCGTTGGTCCGGCATCATCAGATCCTGAAATGTTAGAAAAACTTTTCTTGCGTGGTGTGGATTGTTTTCGTTTGAATTTCTCTCACGGTACACATGATGATCATAAGCAACGTGTGAAAGATATTCGCAAGCTTGAGAAGAAGTTTGGCTCGCCGATTGGTATTGTTGCGGATATGCAGGGCCCTAAACTACGTTTAGGTAAGTTTAAAGACGGGAAAATTGAAGTGAAGCAGGGCGATCAAATTCGCTTTGATCTGGATGCGGCACCCGGTGATAATCAGCGTATTGGTATTCCTCATCATGAAATTATTGAAGCCCTAGATGTTGATCAGATGTTTTTGATTGATGATGGTAAGGTGCGTGTTCAAGTGATTGAAAAAGGTTCAGATTACGTCATCGGTGAAATCGTTGCCGGAAGTAAGCTCTCGGACCGTAAAGGTGTGAATGTTCCTGGTGTGGTCTTAAACATTGCAGCATTGACCGAAAAAGATCACAAAGATTTGAAGTTTGCTCTATCCCAAGATGTGGATTGGGTCGCTTTGTCTTTTGTACAGCGCGCATCTGATATTCAAGAAGCGAGAGAGATCATTGGTGATCGTGCAGCCATCATGGCAAAAATTGAAAAACCATCTGCTGTTGAAAATTTTGAAGCCATTTTAAATGAAGCTGACGGCATTATGCTGGCACGTGGTGACTTGGGTGTTGAAATTCCACCTGAAGATGTACCTGCTGTGCAAAAGCGTCTCTCTAAAAAGGTGCGCCAATCAGGTAAACCATTGGTGATTGCTACACAGATGCTTGAGTCAATGATCACATCACCAACGCCAACGCGCGCAGAAGCTTCTGATGTTGCAAACGCTGTTTACGACGGCGCAGATGCTGTTATGTTGTCTGCAGAAACAGCTGCCGGTGATTATCCAATTGAGGCTGTGGAGATTATGAACCGTATTGCACGGGCCACTGAAAAGGATCCCTCTTATCGTACAATTATCAATTCAGGCGATTTGATTGAGCATGAGACAGATGCTGGTGCGATTACAGCCAGTGCAACATCCGTGGCTGAAATTATCGGTTCAAGAATTATTGTGAATTACACAAGCTCTGGTTCAACGGCATTACGTACAGCACGTGAACGTCCAGCGCAAAGAATTTTATGCTTAACCGCGAATATCAATGTCGCGCGTCGTTTGGCCTTGTCTTACGCTGTAAAACCGGTTGTATCTAATGATATTTCTCGCTTTGCTGATATTGTACGCACGGCCACGACCGTAGCACAAAACTATGAGATGGTCGCTGATGGTGACAGCATGGTTATCACTGCGGGCGTTCCATTTGGTGTTTCAGGAACGACAAATATTCTCAGAATTGCGCGTATTTAAGCCATTCCTTTAAAATCTGTTAAATGTTTATTCATCACCCTGTCTTTTTAATATAGCTTGGTGTACTATTTCCTTATGCGCCGCTTTTTGCGCACCCGCAATGCATTGTTCAAGTGGTTTTTATGACTGAAAGCAAAAGAATATTGGTGGTCGAAGATAATGATTTTGTCCGCATGCAGATGGTTAAATTTCTGGCGGATGCAGGTTATAGCGTGGAAGAGGCGACAGATGGAAAAGATGCTGAGAGATTTTTGGTTGATCCGATCCCGGATTTAATGGTGGTGGATGTGATGATGGAACCCGTTGGTGGTTTTGGTTTTATAAGACATATGCATGGCCTTGGTTATGCGGATACACCTGTTATTCTTGTCACGGGTGATCGCAATACAGATCTTTTAACGCAGTCACAAAAATATGATGTTGAGGGTGTCATGCTAAAGCCTGTTAAGCGTGAACGCTTCATCAAGCAGATAGAAAGAACATTAGAACGACTGACATGATGCGCCGTTTTCTCCACATATTTACCTTTATGTTCTTTACACTGACTATTGTGTCGTGTGCTGATGTTCCAGGACGTGGTGATATCAGTATTCCGGATGCAAAAAATCCAAATGAGAAATTCACCAATGTGAACCATGAAAGAGACGCCGTGATTTTCGTTGAGTTAGGCGAAGATATCCTCAAGCCTAAACGACGTTATGTCTCTAAATTGCCTGAAGAGGTCGTTGGCCCCTTTGAATTGCGTAATGAAACACTCGCAGCGGCATTACAATTTGTACTAAACGATTTTGATATTCCAATTGCTATTGAAAGTAATGATGCGCTGACTCGAACAGTGACTATATCTAAACTCAAAGGCACATTGGAACGTGTGATTGCACGCCTTTGTGGTTTGGCAGATTTGTATTGTACTTATGAAGATGAGATTCTCACGATTAAATCGGAAGAAACATTTGCTGTTTCGATGCCCCCCTTATCTGAGGAGGCGATTGAGGGATTTATCAGTGGTTTGGACTCCATAACAGGCACAAGTGCAATCTATGATACGGCAACTCAGACTATTATTTATATGGCTACACATCGCACACAACGCCGAGCTGAGGATTATTTTGATCGTTTGCGTAAAAATACAGCCTTGATCATCTTTGAAACACAAATCTGGGAAGTTAATCTAACAAATACTAATGATACAGGGATTGATTGGAGTACCTTCACCTTAGAATTGGGTACATTTGATTTTAATTTCACGCGCGATGGTACAACAGCTATTTCTGGTGCGCCAGGTGCAACATTCCAATATGTCAGTGACCAGCTCAGCTTTGATGCTGTTGTTCAGTTTTTGGAAACGCAAGGTGCTGTGAAGACAATCTCACAACCTCAAATTACAGTGCTTTCAGGATCTGAGGCTTCATTACGTATTGGTAATTCTCGAACATATATTTCTGAAGTGACCAGCACAGAAGGCTTTGATGAGGCAGATGATATTTCTGTTGAGACGGACGTCATTGAAACAGGTCTGAATATCAACATTCAAAGTTCATGGGCGGAGTCCACTGTTTATGGTGTTCTCAGCATTCAGCTTCAAGATTTGATCGTTCTTGATGAGCGTAGTGTGGGTGCGACAACTATTCAGCTCCCAGAGACCAGTGAACGTAACATTGAGACCAGCATTCGTATGCGCCCTGGTGATGGTTTGATTATTGCCGGTATTGTTGAAGAGCGCGATGAGTATGATATTGAAGGCCCGACTGGTTTGTCTAAGTACTTCCAAACTAAGCGTGATACCCAAGCTGATAACTCAGAATTGGTCTTTATGATGCGTCCACGTATTGTTGTCTTTACTGATGAGAATATTATTGGCCGTGATAAGTCAGTGTCACCGGGAAGCTATAAGATGTCTCAAGAAGAATTGTTGAGAGCGCCGCCTTCTCGATATACATCTGATAATATCTTTGTGCCTCAGCCAATTTCGGATCGTGAAGCAGATCTTATTAAGCATCCACAACCAAAACAGAAACAAGACATTGAAGAGAGAGTGCCCCAGAAGTCACTTTCAGATTATATTGATAATGTTGTTGATGATGTGTTCCAGAGACCGACTGGCCAGTAATCACCTCTATTCCTCACATTTTGTTAAAGATTTTAGTTGAGAATAAAATTGTATAACTGCGCTATTTTTCTGTGCTTTCATGCTTTGGGTGGTTGTCCTGTTCTTATGAATCTGTTTTTGAACACATTTCGATCTTTATCAATGAGCAAGTTTACTGCTCTTTTGAACTTATTTGTGCCCTTGGTTGTTATGCTGGTAGCACTTCCGATGTCTCAAGCGCATGCTCAGCTTGGGGGGTTCAATGATCCCACAAATGCAACAAATAACACCAGCCGTGATCTTGTTCCGCAAAGAGAAAATATTGATGCGGGGACTTTGGAGCCCGGCGGGACAAAGGAGATTGTTACGCTATTCAAAAATGAAAGTGGTAGTGATATTACGATTACACGTGTGGAGCTTATTCCCACATCCAATGTGAGCGCTGAGATTAATTTGAACCAGTGTCAAGACGGTGCGCTTGAGTCTGGTGTGGAATGTGCGATTTCTGTGTCTGTGATTGCCAATCAGTCTGGTCGATTTGAGGTGAACGTCTTGGTGAACCACGATGGTCGATCACGCTTAACAACAGCCAATATCACTGGTGTTATTGAATCTGGCTTATCAGATTTGCCAGTTTTGGGGACAGCTGAAATTATTTCAGATCCAGAAACTGTAGATTTTGGAACATCGACAGGACGTACATCGTTGATACGTGCTATTACTTTAAAGAATACAACATCAACACTGATCAACATTGAAGATGTTCGATTGGTGGCCTCCAATGTTTCTGGGTTTAAGATTGATGATGATGAATGTGAGCGCCTTAATGCAGGGCAATCATGTATTTTAACGGCATCATGGGCACCACAAGTTGCAGGTGCGAGTGAGGGCGTTCTTGTTATTGACCATTCAGGTGCAACATCTGTTCTCAATATTCCTTTGAAAGGTGTTTATAGTCCTGAAGATGCAGAAACAGCACCTTTGTTCCCGACACCGGTTCCAGGTAAGGGATTAATTATTACGGATTTATCTTCGATTGATTTTGGAACATCTGTTGATGGTGCAGCATCGATTACAGCCAGTGTAATCAATGAAGGTGATGCGCCTGTCACTATTCGTACACTTCGTTTGGCCGGTTCTGATAATGGTTTAACGATTGCTGCGGGTGGCTGTGGACAGGGCACCATTTTGTTGCCCACGCAGGCCTGTATTCTTTCTTTGAATTGGTCGCCAAAACGCATTGGTCCAGTGATTGACGATGTCATCATTCGTCATACGGGTGCACGAGGCGCGTTGATTTTACCGGTGCGTGGTGGTGCAGTTGCTGTTGCAGAAACGGATAAGCCGCTCGTATCATCTATCAGTACTGGGAGCTCAGAGGCCAATTTCTTTAATTCCGGTGGTGACACCAGCGGTTCTCCAAGATTTTCAGGGATTCCACCCTTGCCAGCCAGTACAGGTATCGGGCAAGAGATTGGTGTAAGCATAGAAACATCACCAGCAAGAGACACATCTTCGCAAGCACCATCTTTAGATACAAGCACTGAGCAAGCTGTGACTGCAGCGACAACAAACAATAACATGCCACGACAAAAATCGATTTATAACCTTGGCTATCCTCCAGGGTATCTTGCGAGTGGTGCGACAACAAGCTTGGATGGTTTTAAAGTTTCATCTCATTCACAAACCAGTGCAGTTTTGGCTGGTCCACGTGGACGTTTGGTGGTGAATGATGGTGAGGTTTCTCTTATTGGTGGCGCACGTTGGATCCCACGTATAGTGCCTGAAGGTGTTGAGCTGATTGGTGAAACAGATGTTGTACTTATTCTTTTTGACCGCTCCTTTAGTTCAACTGCACGCGGTGCAGCAGGAACAACGATTATAGACAGTATTAATGAGACTGAATAGAACAAGAGAACTACGGTTCTTATGATGGGCTAAGCAATGGCTGAAGTAAAAGATACAGATACAAAAGATGGCAAGAAGAAATTCTCCGCGAACATCTATTCAGATGAAGGCCGTGAGCGTTATCTTGATATGGTTCAACGTGAACGTGACTTGCTCAATTCTGAAGGCTTAGAGCGCAGTCTTGAGCAGATGCTTGTCACGGCTGGTGGATTTAACATCAATGATCAAGATGCTGAAACACGTTCAAGCGCGACTGGAGACCAAATTCGTGCAGCCATTCCTTCCCAAGCCTGGATGCCACATAGTATTCATATTATTGAACTGACAGACGCTATTCTTCATATTGCACCATTGCATGAAATTAAAGATCGCCAAGAAGAGAACTTGGTTGCGACATTAGAGCGTGCTGGTTTTAAAGTTGATGAAGTTGAGCAGGAGCTTTGGGATCGTCGAGAACTCATGGAAACCTTGCGAACAGTTCATGACTCCTCGGCCGATCGTTGTGAGAAAACATTGGCGACATGGTTGTCCGATATGGATAACGGTTTGTATTTGAACCAATTTATGCGCGATATGATGGCAGAGGCGCTTCAAATGCGTGCGTCAGATATTCACCTAACACAAGACAATATTGAGGGTGCACCGAACTGGATCCGTTATCGTATTGATGGTGATTTAACACCAATGCATCTTTTGCCCAAAGAAGCCATGGGACGTTTAACAACCTCTTTGAAACGTGATGCGGCCATGAACTTTGGTGATCGTTTAACACCACAAGATGGACGATTTTCATTCAGTTGGCAGGGCCGTAATATTGATGTTCGTGTGGCTGCGGGGCCTCATGGACAAGATGGTGAGAAGATCACGATGCGTTTGCTGGATCGTGCAACGCTTTTGATGTTTAGTCAGCTCTTTCGACGTCATGAACATGTTGCCGATCATATGCAGCAGCTTTTAGAGCCAGAGGTGAAGGGTGATGGTGGTCTTATTTTGCTTTCTGGTCCAACTGGATCTGGTAAAACCACAACGCTTTATGCTTGTGTTCAGAAAATTGATCGCCGCCGCCGTCATGTTCTGACCATTGAAGATCCTATTGAATATGAAATGCGCTATGCGACACAATGGCAGGTCTCAAGTGGGCCGCAAGGTGTTGAGTTTTCTGATCTTATTCGTGCCAGTTTACGACATGATCCAGACTATATCATCGTTGGCGAGATGCGTGATGGTGAAACCGTTGAAACGGCCTTGCGTGCTTCTGAATCCGGTCACACAGTGATGTCAACCATTCACGCTGATACGGCCGTGCAAACACTTGAACGATTGCGCTCATTCTTGCCTAAAGAGAAGGATCGTGCCTCCACGTATACGCTATCACAACAAATTCGTGCTATACTGAATCAGAGGTTGATAAAAACACTATGCCAAGGGTGCTCTCAGGCCACCAAAGCAGAGCGTATTTTATCTGAACAAGAGATGGAGATGCTCGATGTTAAGCCCAATGATATATTACACTTGCATAGCCCTAATGGTTGCGACTTATGTAACCGTACAGGCTATCTTGGACGCACGCTTTTATTGGAGTCGCTCTTGTTCGAGGGCGGCGAAATAATGCGGCAAAGCGTTTATGAGAGAATGTTAGAGAACGCATATTCTGTCCCTAAGGTGGATGGCGTGCGCCTTGTTTCGCGCGCGGATGGGATCAAAGATCTGGTTAAAGATCAAAAGGTTGATCCACGTGTTGGTGTTGCGCAGATTCAAGATTTCATGATGACAGAAGAATTGGCACAAAAGAATGTAACGGAGAAATAGTGCATGCAGCAGTGGTTGGTTGAATATGCTCTAGAGACACCCAATGGTTTTAAAACAGAAACCAAGACATATTATTTGCCGTCAATCAGTGATGTAAGGCGCTCTGTGCGCGATGAGGGCGGGTATGTCTTGTCTGTTCGTCCGCACCAGCGCTCTGTTATTGAGCGTATTTTAGCAAAATCAAGCTGGTGGCAAATTCAGCTTTTACGCGGTATTCAGTTTCGTTCATCCTCTGTACCGCCCAGTGTGGCGTTTTGGCGCTTGATTGAGGCAGAAAACAACCCACGTCGCCAAAACATCCTTGCACCAGCTAGAGAGGCACTACAAAGGGGTTTAGGTGTTATTGATGCTCTCAAATCATTGCGGCTTTTTGACCATTCAACAGTGGCGATCTTGGCAGCAAGCGAGAAGAGTAATAAGTTGCATGAAGGCATTCCGCATGCCATTCAAAATATTACGCATAAGCGCAAGAATATGGCTAAAATCGGTGGAACGATGGCTTGGTTAGGGATTGATATTTTCTCGATTACGCAAGGTATGTTCTGGGGAAAGCCTATGATCTTGGGGTGGTTTAGGCGTAATACACCAACAGATCCTGAAACTTTGGCGGAATTTAACCGCACCGTTGATAACCTTGAACTGCTCTGGAATGTCTTGATTGCCATTGCTGTGGGTTTAAGTATTTTCTTTGTTTGGACAATTGTTTCATTTTGGCTTAATCGAGGGCGTAAAGATTGGCCAACGGCAAGAATTGTTCGCAAAATTCCTTTAATTGGTAGCTATATGCGTGATTTGGGTTTTGCTGATAGTACGGCGGCGGCCTCCCGTATGATTAAAGGAAGTGTCCGTATTTCTGATACATTGCAGCAATCATCAGAGGCGACCAGTGTGCCAGAAGTTTCTAGTTATTGGCTGGAAGCGCACCATGACCTTGAGCGGGGTGTGGCTTTAGGTGCTGCACTCGATAGAGAGCCTCTATCACGCCATGAGCGTATGGAAGTTGCAACCGTGTCTGATCTTGATCAAATTGGTACAGTTTTGGAGTCTATATCGGAAATGCGCGCTCAAAAAGCGGAAACAAAAAACAAGGTTATCATTTGGGCAGCATTTCTGCTTTCAGGGATCTACCTTTTGATCGCTTTTGGTAGTGCGATTTACGCGTTAACTATTATGAATATTTCTATGGATAGTATTATGGGTGACCTAACAGGTGGTGTACTCTAACCTGTTCATTCATTAACCAATCTTACTGTAGCCATGTCAGAAGAAAAAATAATAGAAGATGATAGCCCAGCTGGTATTGAGGATGACCTCGATATCCTTGATGATATTGGCATGCCAGGTGAATTGGGTGACGGTATAGATCTCGATGAATTGGTTGGTGGTGCAAATATTGATGATCTTGATGATGTTTTGGCAGAACAAGATCCAGAACATTTAACCCCTGAACAAGAAGCTGCACGTAGTAAAGAAAACTTAAAAAAGCTTGTTGAACTAAAGGGTAAATCCAAGAAAAAAACCAGAAAGAAATCTGAATTTGAGGATTACAAGGCCTTTATGCCACCTGAAATTATTGGTGGAAGTGTGCCATATCTACCTGGTACTGAGAAAGAGGCTGTATGGAATGCGGCTGCTCAAGCTTGTGGTACGGACAATGTGTCTTTTGTGTTTACAATTGACGAGGGCCGATGCTGGTATTTAGCGTGTCCATCTGCGTCTTTGGCTTCACAGCCTAAGAGCTGGTGCCCATTAGCTGCGGCTTTGCCTGGGAATAGCGAGTATTGGGATCGTGAAACCGTTCATATTTATGAAGCTGAGGGTATGGTGGCAGCACTGCGTTGGGATGAGCAAACCGAGAAAATGCAGCTCTATGTTGGCCCTTCAAGGACAATTTTGCCACGTCTACAAAGTATGGATGCGAACTTTGTCACTATTAATGAAGAGAAAGCCAAAGTTGTGCCATGGACAAGCTTGTCGTGGGAACAAGAGAAATTATCACGTTTAACTGTTAAATACCTATTTTTCTCTGGTTTAGCCGTGGCTATGGTGGCTATTTTTGTCTGGTTTGCCGCTAATTTCTGGGCTATTACGCTCCGTCCAGATTTGACAAAAGCAAAGGCGGAAACATCTTCTGCCTCAATGGATTTGGTAATGAAGGCTAGCCAAGCTGTGGGGAATGAGGCCAACAAGCATATTACGCGCCTTCAAGAGCTTTTGGGTGATATGAATGAAATCGGTGGCACATTGGTTAAATATGAGATCAATGAAGAAAATAACAGTCTAACGTGGGAAGCACTCGTTCCTTCAGCGCTCTCAACGGCCAACCTTAATCAGTTTCGTGCGCGCACAATCGGTAGAGCGCCAGATGGTCGTCTCAGAATTCGGGGCAGTCAGTAAGTAATTAAAATTTTAATTACTTTGAATCATAATTTTAATTCTTAGTAATCTCAATAGGATAGTATGTATTATGGATTGGTGTATGTGAGGTAGATAATGTCAGAATCAAATCTACTAGAATTTGAAAGAATTAAGAGGCTTTTGGGCCCCCAGGCGATCAAGGATTTAGACGTTTTTCTTGATAACTTGCCTATTCGTGCAGGTTTTGTACCACTTGCTGGTTCAGCTTTCATATGGGCTATTGCTGCTTTAGCTATATTGTTTACTTACATGAAATCAACAGAAGTTTATGAATTACAACAAGAATTATCTCAAGCTGAGGCATTAAGGCCTATTGTGCCTGACCTGCGCTTTGTAAAACTTAATGAAGCCGCCGTGACACCTATAGCAAATCGTATTTCTTCTGCTTACGGTAATGTAAGTATCCGTGTTCAGAGAAATGGCGAAGTTGAGATTTTTGCAAGAACAACAGCAGATTTCGTGGAATGGCGTGCAGCTGTTGATGCTTTTGCTTATACGGAGAAGAATTTACGTCTCAGAGTTGTTGAGATGTGTGCTGGTCGAGAGTGTTCGGGTGCACAATTGCAGCTAAAAATGGCATTAGAGCGCATAGATATTCAGCTCCCTAACCAAACGTAAAGGAATTTGACATAGGATGTACTAAAGGAGAAATGCTTATGATAACGAATCTTAGAAAATATTTACAAAGCCGAATGAGTTATTTGTCGTCTAGAGACGATGGTAATGCCTTGTTCTTGATTTTGATTGCTGTGACATTGTTTGCTGCTTTGTCTTATGCGGTGACACAATCTAACCGTGGTTCATCCAGTAATACTAGTGAGGCAGCCTTGGTATCAGGCTCGACTATTACACAATATCCTGCAGGTTTACGCACAGGAATTACACGTATGCTTATTAAAGGTGTGGCAACAAGTGAATTAGAATTTAACCCACCGGGATCTTTTTCAGCAACCCATAATGAATGGGAAGCTTTTCATCCATCTGGTGGTGGTGTGTCTTTCCAGGAACCTGGCCCAGATATGACTCTAGATGACACAAACACTTGGATTTTTGACAAGACAACTACTGTTACCAATATTGGCTCAACAGCAGCTGATATCGTAACTATGCTGTCAGATATACCTAATGGTGTGTGCCGCCAGATCAATAATAGTATTACTGGTAGCGATGCTATCCCTGTTTTAACAGGTGTTAGTGAAGCTGATTTATTAGGTGGTGGGCAAACTATAGGGGGAACAGATATTAGTTCTCGCCCATTTTTATGCATCGAAACAAGCGACGGTACAAATGTCTACTATCATGTTCTTGTAGAGCTGTAATACAGTTACAAAATGAGATTTAAAAAACGGCGATTTTACATCGCCGTTTTTATTTTGGTAAGCCTTTTTGTGCAAAATAATACGTATTAAGTAAAGGAAAAAATATATGCTGAAAAAGAATGAAGGAAATGTTTTATTTTATATTCTTATTGCTGTGACATTATTCTCAGCATTGTCCATGTCTCTTGTGCAGGGGGGCGGTGAGAGTGCTGTAGCAACCAATTCTTTCCGTATTAGCGAAGATATTACATCTCAAGCACAAGGTATTCGGGCGGCCCTCTTGGAGTGTAAACTGACTTATATTCAAGGGGATTATCCACCAACACCAGGGTCTAACTTGGTCTCTGATGTGGCGTGCGATGTT
>CAXRKA010000081.1:0-2852 GCA_964231155.1 Alphaproteobacteria bacterium
TCCTGTATGGCCATCATGGATGGTCAAAAACCCAAGATTATTGAAAACGCAGAAGGTGCACGCACAACACCGTCCATGATTGCTTTCACGGATGAGAATGAGCGTCTTGTTGGGCAGCCAGCAAAGCGTCAGGCTGTCACAAATCCTGAGAATACGCTCTATGCGATTAAGCGTCTGATTGGTCGTCGTTTTGATGATCCTCAGGTCAAGAAAATGATGAAAGAGGCACCATTTAACATTGTTAAAGGTGAAAACGGTGATGCATGGGTTGAAATTGATGGTGAGAAATACGCACCAAGTCAAATCTCAAGCATGGTCTTACAAAAACTCAAGGAAACAGCGGAAGAGTATTTAGGTGAAAGTGTAACTGAGGCTGTGATCACTGTTCCGGCATACTTTAATGACTCACAGCGTCAGGCGACAAAGGATGCAGGTAAGATTGCCGGTCTTGATGTCTTGCGTATCATCAACGAGCCGACAGCGGCGGCTCTTGCTTACGGTCTTGATAAAAAAGAAGCGGGCACGATTGCTGTTTATGATTTGGGTGGTGGAACATTTGACGTATCCATCCTTGAGATCGGTGATGGTGTGTTTGAAGTGAAATCAACCAACGGTGATACATTCCTTGGTGGTGAAGATTTTGATCAGCGCATTATTGATTATCTTGCTGATGAATTTAAAAAAGAAAACAGCATTGATTTGCGCGAAGACAAATTGGCACTACAGCGTCTAAAAGAAGCGGCGGAGAAGGCTAAAATTGAGCTCTCTGCAACACAGCAGACAGATGTGAACTTGCCATTTATCACGGCTGATAAATCAGGTCCAAAACACCTGAATGTTAAGCTGACACGTGCCAAGCTAGAAAGCCTTGTGGATGACCTAGTTGAGCGTTCACTTGAGCCATGTAAAAAAGCTCTGAAAGATGCTGGGCTAAAAGCGGATGAGATCCAAGATGTGATCTTGGTTGGTGGTATGACACGTATGCCCAAAATCTTTGAAAAAGTTCAAGAATTCTTTGGTAAAGAGCCGCATAAAGGTGTGAACCCTGATGAGGTTGTTGCCTCTGGTGCCGCTATTCAAGGTGGTGTTCTTAAGGGTGATGTCAAAGATGTTCTTCTCTTGGATGTAACGCCATTGTCTTTGGGGATCGAAACATTGGGCGGTGTGTTTACGCGCTTGATTGATCGTAATACAACCATTCCAACAAAGAAATCACAAGTGTTTTCAACAGCAGATGACAATCAGACAGCTGTGACCATTCGCGTCGCTCAAGGTGAGCGTGAAATGGCTTCTGACAATAAACTGCTTGGTCAGTTTGATCTTGTTGGTCTTCCACCAGCGCCACGTGGTATGCCACAAATTGAAGTGACGTTTGATATTGATGCCAATGGTATTGTGAATGTCTCAGCCAAAGATAAAGCCACAGGGAAAGAACAGAATATTCGTATTCAAGCTTCTGGTGGTTTGTCTGATGATGATATTGAGCAAATGGTACAAGATGCTGAAGCCAATTCAGAAGAAGACAAAAAACGTCGTGAGTTGGTAGAGGCCCGTAACCAAGCAGAAGCACTTGTCCATTCTGTTGATAAGAGCATCGAAGAGTTGGGTGATAAAGCCAATACAGATGATGTCAAAGCGGCAGAAGAAGCACGAGATGAACTTAAGAGCGTGCTTGAAAATGAGGATGCAGATCTTGAGGATATCAAAGCTAAATCTGATGCGCTACAGCAAACTGCTATGAAGATTGGTGAACAACTTTACCGTGCTCATCAAGAAGCAGCTGCTGCAGAAGGTGCACCTGAGGGTGACACTGGAGATGCAAGAGCAGAAGAAACTAATGCCGAAGAAGCAGAAACAATTGTTGATGCTGAATTTGAAGATGTTTCAGAAGATGATGACGAAAAGAAGTCAGCTTAAGTATAGATAAATAATAGCAGTCTTTATCCGCATAAAGACTGCTATATAAATTCAACAACAAGGAAAGCGAGATAGCTATGGGCTCTGAAAAAGACAAAATTGGTTGCATGACGCGTAATGCTGAAGAAATAACAGGCCAAAGCCAAGACACGGAAGAGGGTTGGGGCAATTTTATGGACCTTCTGAGCAATAAGTCAGGCAAGGCGAATAAAAAACCCGATGGTGATAAAACGTCTTCTCCTCGTCGCCTAGATGCCTGGGATAATCTTTAATATCACTTTCCTGATCAATAAAAGGCTTTAGGGACACCTATGAGCAAACAAGATTACTATGATGTACTTGGGGTACAAAAAGGCGCATCTCAAGATGAGCTAAAAAAAGCCTATCGCAAAAAAGCGATGCAGTACCATCCTGATCGCAATCCGGATGACAATGAAGCTGAGAAGAATTTCAAGGAGATCAACGAAGCTTATGACGTTCTAAAAGATGAACAAAAACGTGCAGCCTATGATCGCTTTGGCCATTCTGCCTTTGAAGGTGGTATGGGTGGTGGTGCTGGCGGCTTTGGAGGCTTCCAAGGTGCCGGCGGTTTTTCAGATATCTTTGAAGATATGTTTGGCGATTTTATGGGCGGCGGCTTTGGTGGAGGACGTGCCAGTGGTGGTGCAACACGCGCACAGCGTGGTGCTGACCTCAAATACAATCTAGAGATTACGCTTGAGCAGGCCTTTAAAGGCACAAATGCTAAAATCAAAGTAGTTACACAGCAGGTCTGTGATGCTTGTGATGGATCAGGTGCTGCAAAAGGGACATCACCTGAAACCTGTGGCACATGTAACGGCCGTGGTAAAGTGCGTTCACAATCAGGGTTCTTTACAGTGGAGCGTACATGTTCAACTTGTGGTGGCTCTGGTAAGGTTATTAAAACACCGTGT
>CAXRKA010000082.1:0-17036 GCA_964231155.1 Alphaproteobacteria bacterium
GTCTGTTTTTGATTGACATAATTTAATTATCGCGGTAGTTTTTTAGCTATGTTTATATTCACTAAAGCGCAGTTGAATTATGGATAGATATAGAAATTTTCAAAAATATCGAAAGCTTGGGCGTCTTCTTCATAAAATGCGGAAGAAGAAAAAAATAGCACACTACTATGAGAATTTCTTTTCTTCGCTAATCAATGAACTAAAAAATTTTGCAAACTATACAGGTGAGACACCTTGGAAACATGATGACAAACTCTGGGCGCTTTATCGTGACGGTCTGAAAATATACATTCAGGGGCTGGCTAATCCTGCTCTGTACCATTACCGTTTGTTTTTTTGTGGGCGTAAATTTTGTAACATATTTCGACTGCGTCTCAGCAGTATCGACAATGATCACCGCTTTCAACATAATGAACATGATATTATGCGCGTGTTTATTGATCGCCTCGATATAAACAATATATTTTATAAACAATCACCAAAGATTTTAAAAACCGTCGATTATAATTTACTTTTATTCTCAACCCCAAGCCTTTTACTTCTTATATCTGGGACTAAAGAAGAACAAGAACATTGGGATAAGCTATTTGAAGGTTATTATAACGCATTCATAGATAACCCAAGTCACTTTTTTACGTCCTTTAAATTATTTATGGAAACTTTGACTGCTCAACATGAGAATGGAGACATCTCAGATTTAGTCAAAAATTATGGTACAAAATCAGAAAAGTTACAAGATACCTATCTCAGACTGATTGAAGCACTGCATATCGTTTTGAAAAATGATGATGAGTTTGTTAACACCCTTAGCGACGGAGCAGAGGGGCTCTGGCCATTATTTTTTGGTTCAGCACGCCCTGCTTTTTCCGATAAGATTACAGACAAGCAATGGGATGTTTCTATATCTTGTCTCGAAGAATTATTAAGTGTTAAAAAAATTACAGAAGTTTTTCAATACCAGATATTCAACTTTTTATTAGGTTCTCATATCTCATTCAAACAGATGTTTACCTTTCAGCGTGGCAAACGCGCAGAGGATATATTGGGGATATGGTCTAAGGCATTTAATCTCATGCTGGGGCATGCACAAAGTTTAGAGATTGATAACAATACTGATACTTTAAAAGATACATTGTACGCGGCATTAGGTAATTTTTATGAAGCTATAGGAAAGCAATATATATCGCTTGAAAAAACAGTGCTTGATTTTATCAAAAATACCTATAACCAAGCACTGCAAACCTTACAACGTGATACAATCAATCAAAGCCAAGAGGCTCTGAGTCATACAATCAATCAAACCCAAAAGACTCTGAATAGCCTGGACTTTGTTGGAAGGGATAGTGAAGAGGAAAACTATTCGCCACCAGATAGCATGGAATGGCTTGCTATTGCGGATGATGACTATACGCCGATTGATCCACGCTGCTTAGAAGACAATGATGCCCTGAGAGCGCGCTTTAAGGGTTGGAAAGATAGGACCAGGGTTGAATACTTCAAAAATGAGGCTTGGTTAGAGGGATTTTGGACAAAAAAATGTCGGTTTAATCACGGGCATTTTTCAAATTTCGAAAAGCAGTTTTGGGAGACTATGCTTTTATCTGAAGAAGAGCAGCAGCGTGTTATGCCTCTCATTACTTTTGATCATGGTGAGAAACCAGAAGAGAAGACGAAGGTCGTTGTGAATGCTAATATACAAGGCCTAGGTGATGAGCTGCGTCTAAAGGTCTTAAAGAGATTGAACAATGCCATAGACAAGGATCGCTGCAATTGTTATGAGAATTTAACAGTGTTTAACGATAACCTGGCAAAACTGAGCAGAGGTTTGAAAGATGACTATGGGTTAGATATCTCCGTCTCGCCTGACTATGAAAATATTCTTCTTCATTTTACACCTGATATGCGTATTTTAGTACCACTCTTTGATCTGGCTTTCCAGCGTACATTACAAGAGTATGATGAGAATTTTAATCATCTTCAATTAAACCCAGAGAAATTAAGATGTGATCTTTATTATCCAGTGTCTGATATTCCAATGGTGCGATCTGAGCCATGGTTTTCCATGGACTGTATTAGAGATAATATACGTTCACGAATGGAAAAATATTTAGAAAATCAAGGTCTTTGCATCAATAAATGCCCACCAGGATTACTTGAAGGTGAAGTGCAGACGGGGGATGTTCTGTTTTCTATAGAGCCAATCAATGAGAGAATTTACATTAATCCTCCTAATTGGAGGCAGAAAATTTTTGGTGACAACCGACAAGCTGTTGTAAAAAAGGATATCAATATTAAAGACGCTCTTAAACGCGCGTTACAAGATGAACTCTTGCCTATCAACTCAGACAATGCGCATGAGTTTAAAGATGCGTTGGACATATAGGTGGTTCTTATGAGTTGGATTGGTGATAAAAAAATATAGAAAGCCGTTAATGAAGTTGAGGCCGAAAGGTTGCACCCTCTGGAGATTAAACAAGCACTAAAGAAAAAAGAAAAAGTATCGAAAGAAATTTATAAGATATTTTAAAGCAGGCACGAGCAGAGAGTCATTCACAAATCTTTGATATTCAGGTACTTAACTCTTAAAAACTGTATTCCATGCTTTTTTGAGTGCTTTATCTAGATCCTCTAATGGAACCTCTTTGCCCAATATATCTTTGATCGATGTCACGCCATAATCATGAATGCCACAGGGGACAATGCCTGAGAAATGTGATAGATCAGAATCCACATTGATGGCAATACCGTGATAGGTGACCCACTTTCTCACACGTACACCAATAGCAGCAATTTTCTTTTCTGTTTTATCCGTTGTTTGAACCCAGAGACCTATACGACCATCACGGCGCTCAGCTGTTATATTAAAATCTTTGACTGCTTCAATAATCCATTGCTCTAGATTGTAAACATATTGACGCACATCTCTCTCATCTCTTGCACCAAGGTTACGCATGACATAGGCAACACGTTGCCCAGGTCCATGGTATGTATACTCACCACCACGCCCTGTTTCATAAACAGGAAATCCATCAGGATTGAAAAGATCTTGTTTCTTTGCAGATGTACCACCCGTGAAGATCGGTGGGTGCTCTAAAAGCCAAATGGCTTCATTGTTGTAGCCTGATAAAATGCCCTCGACGCGCTCTTCCATAATTTTGAGCGCTTCCAAATAGTCAACGGGTGCTTTTGATATGAGCCATTCCATGATTGAGAGTGTAAAAGGCGAATGTACAATCGACAAGTCAGAAGTGCCTAGTTCTCACCCCAAATGTCTTTGAGTTTTTTTACACGACCAGAGCCATATTTATAGGCATTATAACGCAAAGGATTTTTTAAATGAAAATCTTGGTGGCTATTTTCTGCAGCAAAGAACTGTGTATGGGGGAGTATATCTGTAACTACAGTTTTGCCTTTTTCATTTTCTATTTGAGCTTTGCTCTCTTGGGCCAATTGTGTTTCTTCATCAGATTGCGTGTAAATGGCGGTTGTGTAATGTGTACCACGATCAGCAAACTGACCACCCTCATCAAAAGGATCGATTGATAGCCAAAAAATCTCTAAAAGTTTTGTGTAATCAATACTTTTGGGGTCATAGGTCACTTCAACGGCTTCACGGTAGTTTGTTTTACCGTAGGCAACATCTCTATATGTTGGATTGGGCTCAGTGCCGCCGGCAAAGCCGGATATAACATCAATCACGCCTTTTTGTGATTGAAATGCAGCTTCAGTGCACCAAAAGCAACCACCGGCAAAATAGGCTGTTTTATATTGATCAGTCATAGCTTTTTGCTCCAGATGGGCATGGCTGAGTGAAATATTCATGCTTAAAATAAAAGCACATATTAAGGAACTATAGGAGAAATATTTCAGAACAGCCATAATATCCTCTTCGTCTGTTGATAGAGAAGAGTTACACTTGATGACAATGTCTGAAAATAACTAGTATAATCCGCCAGGTTGGGGAGAAGAGGAATGTGTGCCGTTTTCAATCATTTGTTCACGATCTTTTTCAACTTTACTCATTCCTTCTTGAGCTTTACGACATTGACCACCGCATCTACAGGCACTTTGACTATTGGCTTTGGCTTCTTCCGTTACAGTTTTCAAATCTCTTTTGTTGGATATACGACTCATAACCCCACATTTATTCGTTATTTGTTTTGATGGATATAAAAAGATTATTATAGAAAGCGATGATGGTTTCAATCCCTTTATAGAACATTTCAAGAGAAAAACTTTCATTGGGTGAGTGAATGCGATCTTCATCCAACCCAAAACCCATCAGTACAACATCCTCCGTGAGTTGCTCTTGCAATAGCGACACGATAGGTAATGAGCCACCTTCGTAGGTTGGTAAAGGTCGCTTACCCCAGACATCTTGAAAGGCTTTATCGGCGATGCGATAGCCAAAATTATCTACCGACATCATGGCCGGTTGGGCACCATGGTGTTCTTCAACTTTTATTTTAACAGTGCGCGGTGCGAGAGATGTGATATAGGTCTTTGCTTTGCGTGTAATATCTTCATGATTCTGATTGGCTACAAGCCGCATGGAAACTTTGGCCTGTGCTATTGAGGGAAGAACGGTCTTTGACCCCTTGCCAGTATAACCTGACCAGATACCATTAATATCTAGGCTTGGTCGAATGCCTGTGCGCTCAAGGGTAGTATAGCTGGCTTCACCGGTGACCTCTTTAATATCGAGATCCTTTTTATAATGGCTGAGGTCAAAAGGGCGTGCATTCAATTTGCCGCGTTCAACTTGAGAAAGCTCAATAACATCATCATAAAAACCGGGAATAGTCACACGTCCACGCTCATCTTTGAGTTGTGCTAAAATTTTAGACAGTTCAATCGCTGGGTTCGCCACGGCGCCTCCATAGGTGCCTGAGTGCAAATCACGGTTGGGGCCTGTGACTTTAATTTCTAAATAGGAAAGGCCACGAATACTTGTTGTGATCGATGGATTCTGGGGGCTGATCATAGATGTATCAGACACAAGAATGATATCACAAGCCAGGACATCATTATTATCGATGATGAAGGGAGCTAAGTTGGGAGACCCAATCTCTTCCTCGCCCTCAATCAAGAATAAAATATTGTGAGGAATATTATTTTTTTTCAGATATTCAAGCGCTTTGATGTGCATATAGACTTGGCCTTTATCATCCGCAGAGCCACGCGCCACAACGCGTCCATTTTTGACCACGGGCAAGAAAGGATCTTGATCCCAAAGTTCAATAGGGTCAGCGGGCTGTACATCATAATGACCATAAACCAATACACGTGGTAAATTATCATCGGTGCTTGAATGTGCGACAACAATTGGGTGACCTTTAGTCTCAACGACACGTGTTTCTTCAGCACCAGCTTCAATAAAGGCATCTTTTGTGAAGTGTGCGGCTTTGATAATTTCGTCTTTAAACGCATCATCTGTGCTCACAGACGGTATAGAGAGATAATCAATGAGTTCGTTCAGGAAACGGTCTTTGTCGTTGTTGTTCAGAGTCATGAAAAAAGTGCCATGGTAAAGAATTGAAAAGGATTGCCTCTCATACTAAACCAGACATTTATCTTTTCAAAGGTCTAGCAATGCGGTTTTTGCAAAAAATATTCTTTCTCATAGCTCTTTTATTTCTTTCCGCTTGTGGTGTTTTTCCTGGTGCACAAACTGACATTGATCACTTTTTTGAAGAGGGGATGTATCCCCAAGAACGTTTTTATCAAACGGATAAAGGCACGGTTGGTTATGCCGAGGTGAACCTCGTTGATGAAGATGCAAAGACTATTGTGTTGCTACATGGGTCTCCTGGACGTTGGAAACACTACGCACGGTATCTTGGTGATCAAGATATTTATGAACGTGCGCGCTTATTGGCTTTTGATCGCCCAGGTTGGGGTTGGTCACGTGATGTTGGGGTAACCCCTTCTGTTGAAGAGCAAGGTCGGCTAGTTTGGCAGGCTATAGAAGATGCGCATAACATGGACAAGGACAAGAGCATTATTCTTGTAGGGCATTCTTATGGTCCCTCTGTTGCTGTTGCTATGGCTTTAAAACACAGCGATAAAATCGCTGGATTGATCCTCATCTCTGATGCTCTTGATCCAGCGCTCGAAGTACCACGTTGATATCAGAGTTTAGCACGATTGCCTGTGATATACCCTATCCTTCCACGGCCTCTCAAATCATCACTGACAGAGATATCAGATGTGAAGAAAGATGAATTACAAGCTTGGGAAGATCAAGATCTTTGGCAAACGCTCGATATGCCGATTATTGTTATTCATGGAAATAAAGATTGGATTGTTAAACCTGGAAACGTCGATTTTCTTGAAGAGCAGTTCGAGGGTAAAGACAATGTGGTCATAGAGAGAATTAAGAATGGGGCTCATTTTATTCTGTGGAAAAACTATGACCGTATTAAGCCTCATATTTTGGATATGTTGGAAAAGTAATATTGCCCCATAAAAAGTCCCACAACATAACCGCCAATGTGCGCTATCCAGGCCACATTCATAAAGGCCATACCAGGGATATTGATAAATCCAATGGCCGCATTAATAGCAATCCAAACGAGCGATACGGGTAGAAGGCCCTTTAAACCTTTAGGATAAAAACCTTGTTCTTGTAACCTTAAAAAGACAATGGCCAGCAAGCCACTGATCCCAGCGGATGCACCCACCATAGGCGTTTCTGGAAAGTTAAATAAAAAAGCATGGGCAAAAGCACCGCCCAGGCCACTGATAACAAAGATGTCAAAGCTCTTGCGCGCACCTAGGCGTTGCACAGAGGCAGAGCCAAAGGCCAGCAAACCAAAAGCATTCATAATAACGTGCGGCCAATGGCCATGAACAAATTGAAATGTGATCAGGCGGCGAAGTGCATTCCAGTCCAAACTCTCTTGAAGTAATGAGGGAATAAAAGCGAAGTCGATAATGAATTTATACTGTTCCTCAGGTGATAACTGATCGACATAAAAATGGATGCCCAAAAAAAGAACAAGACCAACGAGAATGATGCTTGGTACATTGAATATCGGTTGGTTATTGGGGTCTGGGGTATTTGTATTGTCGTTCATAACAGCTCGATGTTAAAGGCATCGCATGCGGATGCAAAGCCATTTGTTGTGAAGATGACTCGACTCTCAGCAATTTTATGTTATTTTATGTTCTGTCAGTGCTCAAAAGAGGCTGACAAGAAGACTTTGCTCAAATGAGGGGGTTCACCATGTCACGCTACTCTTCTATTTTTAACAATCCACTTTTGCTGGGCTTTGATGAGCTCGAGCGCGTCATGGATGGTTTAGCGAAGTCAGGCTCAGGTTATCCGCCTTATAATATTGAGCAGTGCAGTGATAATCATCTGCGTATCACGCTGGCTGTGGCTGGATTTACGATGAACGATCTGAATGTCACAACGGAGGATCGTCAGTTGGTTATTCGCGGCCGTCAAGAGCCAGACAATGAACAAACAATCTATCTGCACAAAGGTATAGCCAAACGCCAATTCCAGCGTGCTTTTGTGTTGTCTGATGATATTGAAGTTGAGGGCGCTCACATGGATAATGGTCTATTACATATTGACTTGGTTCGTATTATTCCCGATAAGGAGATCAAGCAGATCAATATCACGTCATCGACAGATAAAAAAGAGACCCTAGAGATTGACGGCGAAGCACAAAAGAGCGATAATTAGAAAAGCAATTAGTAAAGCACACAGGATCTATCATGATCGATACCGTTGGCGCACGCGATTACCTTAAATCACTTTCTAAACAAGACTTTCAAAGTCTTGGAGAGGGTCATATTGCCTATATTAGAGAAATTGATTTTCTTGGTGAGAAGCGCTTCGTGGTCTACGGCGCAGACGGGCGACAAATTTCAGTCTATGAAGATTGGAATCATGCCCTCGATACGATTGAGACACGCGATATGGAAGCTGTGATCTTACAATAGATCCGACAGCTCCGAAAAACACTAATATTTAAACCAAGAGAATTTTTTATGGATCAGTTACCAATTTCACAGGAACAAATCACACAATGGACTGACAAGATTATTGATGTCGGTTTTAATTTGGGCGGAAATATTCTTGGTGCCCTGGGCATACTGATCATTGGTTGGATGGTCGCGTCTTATTTGCACCGTGTGGTGCGTCGTTCATTGGATAAAACAAAGCGCGTTGATGCGACGCTCAAGCCACTTTTGGCATCTATTGTTCGATATGTCGTTCTGGTTTTCGTTGTTGTTGCTGTCTTGGCACAATTTGGTGTTGAGACAACTTCAATTATTGCTGTTTTGGGTGCCGCTGGTTTAGCTGTAGGTTTGGCCCTCCAAGGTACGCTTTCTAATATTGCAGCAGGGGTGATGATCCTTATTTTAAGACCTTTGCGTATCGGAGAATACGTGAATACAGGTGATGCAGAGGGCAGTGTTGAAGAGGTTGGTCTCTTTACAACAACGATGAAGACATTTGATGGTATCTATATTTCCATACCGAACTCACAAATTTGGGGCAAGTCCATCAAAAACTTCTCTCGCAATGCCACACGGCGTATCGATATCGCGGTTGGCATTGGCTATGATGATGATATTGATAAGGGGCTAAAGGTTTTTCTTGATCTCTTGAAAAAAGATAAGCGCATTTTGAAAGATCCAGCACCAGAAACAATGGTTAAAGCACTGGGTGATAGCTCTGTGATGATCAATATGCGTGCTTGGGTCAATGCCAGTGATTATTGGTCAACGTTTTTTGATTTAAACAAGAAGGCGTTTGATGCTTGTGCGAAGAATGGTCTTTCCATTCCTTATCCGCAGCGCGATATCCATCTGTTTACAGATAATGCAATTAAAGCCTCCGTTAAAAAGTAAGATTATTTATTGATTGGCAATGCGTAAGCTTTGTAGCTGATTTTGTAAGGCGCTGACAGCCTCTTGCAAAGGCATGATGTTACGACGTAAACGTGAGATCATGAGGCCCCCATGAACGGTACTCATGCATAAGCTTGATAGAGATTGTGGGTCTCCATTCAGGCGGCCAGCCGTTTTTTCCGATTTCAAAAAGCGTTCAATACGGCTTTGTGTAAATTCCATCAAAGCATTGACCTTCTGGCGCAAAGCTGGATTGTCATCGCCTAAATCATAACCGATGGTCATGATTGGACAGGCTTTCTCGCAGCCATCTTTTTCTGCCATCTCAATGAAAAAGCGAAACCATTGATCAAGCGCTTGCCATGAAGTGATATCAAATTGATACGGCGTTTGAACGGGTTCATTTTTGGCCCAAATTGTCACATAATCAAGAACCTGTTCAATCAGGCCATCTTTAGAGCCAAAGTAATGGTAAAACTGACTTTTTCCTGTTTGCGTGGCTTCTAGAATGTCGTCCACAGATGTTTTTTGAAAGCCGTTCCGGTGGAAAAGATCAAAAGCAGTGCGTATCATACGCTCTCGCGTTGTATTCGTTTTACCTTGATCTAGTTTCTGAGACATAATGCTATTATACGCTTTTCATAGTATTATGTCACCCCCTTGCTGTTCATTGATTGAGGGGTCTTTAAAGCATTTTAATTTGATCTATTATATGGTTTAATAACGTCGATATCGAAATTAGAGATAACATAAATACAAGAGAAAGTTCATACATCATGGTTGATATTGTTGTCCCATCTTTGGGTGAATCTGTAACCGAAGCCACTGTTGCCGAATGGTTGAAACAAGAAGGCGAAAGTGTAGAGGCGGATGAAACAATTCTCGAATTAGAAACAGATAAAGTCACTTTAGAAGTGAACGCTCCAGCCAGTGGTGTGATTGAGAAAATTGTTGCTCAAACAGGTGATACTGTTGAAGTTGATGCTGTTCTTGGCTCTATTAAAGAAGGTGCTGCCGCTGCTGCGCCAGCAAAAGCCGAAGCACCAAAAGAAGATAAAGTCGAAGAGCCTAAGAAGGAAGAACAATCTAATAAAGCTCAAGAAGCATATAAGGAGAGAGAAGAAAAAAGAAATCAGTCATCGTCTTCAAGTAAAGATGAGTCTGCCAATTTATCACCAGCGGTCCGTAAGTTGATCAGTGATCACAATCTTGATGCATCTCAGATTAAGGGCACAGGAAAAGATGGTCGTATCCTAAAAGGTGACGTCCTTGCATTTACAGAAGCCAATAAAGGCAAGAGTGCGCCGGCTTCATCCAGTTCTGCATCTACTGCTTCTGCACCACGTGAAACGGGCCCCCGTGAAGAGCGTGTGCGCATGACACGTCTGCGTCAGCGTATTGCAGAGCGTTTGAAGGATGCACAGAACACAGCAGCAATGCTTACAACATTCAATGAAGTTGATATGACCGGTGTGATTGAAACACGCAAGAAATACAAAGACATTTTTGAAAAGAAACACGGTATTAAGCTTGGCTTCATGTCGTTCTTCACAAAAGCGGCTGTTTTGGCGCTGAAAGAATATCCAGCAGTGAATGCTGAAATTGATGGTGAAGACATTGTCTACAAGAACTTCTACGATATTGGTGTTGCTGTATCAACAAGCAATGGTTTGGTTGTGCCTGTTGTACGCGATTGTGACCAGAAGTCTTTCTCAGAGATTGAGGCTGGCATTCTTGATATGGGACGTCGTGCATCTGAAGGAAAATTGGGTATTGAAGAAATGATGGGCGGCACCTTTACCATCACCAATGGTGGTATTTTTGGGTCCATGCTCTCAACACCAATTATCAACCCACCACAATCAGCTATTCTGGGCATGCATAATATTGTTCAGCGCCCTGTGGTTGTTGATGGTGAGATCACTATTCGCCCGATCATGTATCTGGCATTAAGCTACGATCACCGCATTATCGATGGTAAGGAAGCCGTCTCGTTCCTTTATCGCATTAAGCAATTGATTGAAGATCCATCCCGACTTCTGGTGGATGTTTAATAATTAGCCATGGTGTTTATAACACTTTTTTGGTGGATACCGGCTATTTTTACAAGCCTTTTCCAAGCCTGCTATCATACGGCTAATCAATTCTATAAATTAGACGGTACTGTGGCGGCATTTTGGCGCGGTCTTTTGTGTTTTATTATTTTGGCACCTACAATTTTTTTTCTGCCTTTTCCCAAAGAACCACTTTTTTACATTTCCACGTTTATTGCGTCTGTTTTAGGGGTTTATATTGATATCAGGATATTGGATGCTGCAAAGGATTTTGGGGGAGGCATTATAACACGTATTTTATCTCTGGCACCTATAATAACTTTCTTTGTTTGGTTTGGTTTTAAGCCTGGCTTAATAGCAACATATTTTTCTCAGCCGCTACTAAGTTTAGGATTATTGAGCATTATCGTTTTAGTTATTCTGGTCTTATTAAGGCTCAGAACCTGTGAATATAATCGTAAGGCATTATTGTCCCTTTTCCCTGTCTTAATTTGCATAGGGGTTGCACCATTGTTTAATAAAAATGCTATGGATCATTCCCCTGTCTTGTCAGGGGTTCTTTATTATATTTGGTTACAAGGCGGTATCATTGCACTTTTTAGCTTTATCACGATGATTTTACGGGGTGAGGTAAGTAATATATCTATGGGCTTCAGTTTGGTTTTTCAAAAACAGAACCTGTATTATGGAACTATCATTGCCCTTTTTGCCTTATTTTTGTTGGGAACGAAGAGCTTTGCATTTAGCCTTGTTGAGCACCCTGTTTACGTTTCTATTGTTCAGCGTTTATCAGCTATATGGGTGATCCTATTTTACAGGTTGATTCAACATGAAGAAAAAGGTGACGTTCGCTCTGGGCTCGTCTTGGTTCTTTTAGCTGTGCTCTTCATTGCTATTGAATCGCAGATTAAATACTAAATTTACTTATCATGATTGGTTGGGTGTCCAGGCTTTATAGTCGCCGGTGGCCTTGTCGCGTTGCCCGCCTTCGAGAACATGTCCAGGTGGGCGGTAAGCTTCATCAGTTCCTGTTTTATTTTCCTGATGTTCTTTTTGCCACTCTCTGCGATAGGGGTTCTTCTCTTGTGGCACCTCATCTGTTTGGTGGTGGATCCAGCCATGCCATTCTGGTGGAATGCGGCTGGCATTGATATCACCATTATAATGAACCCAGCGGCGCTCACGTTTATAGCCACCACGGGGCTTGCCACGATAGTACATATTGCCTAAATGATCTTGTCCAACATGCTCTCCATTGAAAGCCGTAAAGATTTTCAGGTAAATCGTTGATGCAACTGAGGTAATGGCCTTTATCATAGGCTAAAGATACAGGCAAAAGTCTTATGATTCCGTATATGTGGGATGCTATCTATTTACGAAAACCTAAACTTTTTGACATAATATTATAAGGCTATGAAGTCTCTTGTTACTATGGCTGTTGTTGGTGTTCTTTCCTATAACACCCTTGGGGCGTATGAAACCGCCCATGAGGCCATTTCTGGTGTCACAGATGTTTATTCAGCAGCACATAAGATCAATTTTTTTGCACCTGTCTGGATGCGCGCACAGCAAGAAAAAGTTTTATATGACACAGCAGATAAACGTTTGATACCGATTGCAGTAGCGGCCAAAGAATCTTTAGTTGAAAATCAGTCTCCTGAGAATATTGTCTATAATTTTCAAAATAGGCTGACTTTGAATTAATTGTATTCAACTTTTAAGCATTTCCTATCAAGCCCCTCATCTCATTGTGAGGGGCTTCTTTTTTAGGGTTTTGTTAAGGTTTTTGTCTTGTACAGCGGTTTTATTGTGTTTAGGATGTGAATCACGCATCAACAAGAGTGAGTAGAGGTCGATATGGCAGGCAGTGTAAATAAAGTTATTTTGGTAGGAAACTTGGGACGTGACCCAGAAGTACGCGCTATGCAGAGCGGTAATAAGGTGGTTAATCTATCTATTGCAACATCAGAAAATTGGAAAGATAAGAACACAGGTGAGCGCCGTGAAAAAACAGAGTGGCATCGTGTGGTTATCTTTAATGAAGGTCTTGTGAATATCGCTGAACGTTATTTGACAAAAGGCTCTAAGGTTTATATTGAGGGGCAACTAGAGACACGCAAGTGGCAAGATCAAAACGGCCAAGATAAATATTCAACAGAGGTTGTATTACGCCCATATCGTGGTGAGCTCACAATGCTTGATTCACGTGGTGAAAGTGGCACACAGTCTGTTGGTTTTAATCAAGATCAAGGTGGGATGGTTACAGCTTCCCAAGAAGCGGCAGTTGGTGGAGGCAATCCATTCAGCAACCAAGCAGCTGCAGTGGGTGGTGGACAGTTCGATGACCTTGATGATGATATCCCGTTTTAAACTATAATAATCAACCCCGTTCAAAGCGGTGTTTTTTGCTTTTATAATGGTGATGTGATGAAAAAAGGCAGAAGTTATATTCAAGAAACATTAAGTGCATATGATGAGAGTGCAGAGCATTTGGGTTTGCGTTATAGCCAAGCTGATCCAGATAAAATGTTTTCTTCATTTAAAAAGCAATTTCCAACGCTTAATGCTTTAGCTGTTATGGATGGCATAGGCCGCGATTCAGAATGGCTGGCCCAATGTGGCTTTCAAGTTGATGCGTTTGATGGCTCAAATGAGCTACTGGTTCAAGCAGAAAAATATGGATATCAGCATCCAAATGTCCATCGTTATCAAGATATTGCTCCGGATATGCCTGTAACTAGCGCGGCTAAAAAGAAATATGATGTTATCCTCATGTCGGCATGTATATTTTTTCTTGATCAAGAAGATCGTTATAAGCTGATGACAAACATAAGAGACTTCTCAAAGCCTGGAACAGTCATCTACTTGAATTTAAGACATGGCCCGCCATCACCAGGGCAGGGGAAGTTTTTCAATGTTAATTCAGAGGAAATCATACGATATTCACAGCGTGAGCTTCTTCACTTGCAAACAGAGAGTACTAAAAAAGATAGTCTAGGCCGTTCAGATATTTGGTGGGAGAATTATATTCTTAAAGTCCCAGAAACACATGAGGCAGGTCTTAATATTTTTCGAAAAGATATTATCCAAGCCAACAAATTCTCAACTTATAAAATTGCGCTAGCTTATATTATTACTGAAATTAGTAATAATGCCCCAGAATTTTTACAGCGCATAGATGATGCCTATATTTCTATCCCGTTAGGAATTATCACCCAAGAATGGATCAAGATATACCACTCATTATCTAGTTTCCAACTTCCCCAGATGAAAGGGAATTATTCTGATGATTATAAAGTTACAGCCCCGTTTTCTCATGATGTTCTCGCAGAAGATTTTGAAGAGTTCTATTCAAGTGGTTCACTAGTTAATACCCATGATGCTGAAGCTTTAATAAAAATTCTACGCTATGCTAAAAAGAAAATTATTGAACAACCTGTTGAATATACACGACGCAACAATAATAAACGCCGTAAGATTTATAACTATGTTTCCCCTCAAACGTATCCTCTAAAAATAAAGAGTGCCGAAGATCTCAATAGAGCTTTTGGATATTTATGTATAAGAGATGATATGATTGAAGCTGCACAAAACCACCACGGATTAATAAGCGCTGGAATCGTTCAGGAATGGGGAGAATTCTGCACTCAATTGGGCCAGGATAGAGATTCAGATCTAACAGTTAAAAAAGCACTTGGTCTTACGATGTAGAGAATTCTTTGCTTTTAAGCTGGCGGCGGCGCTCTGATGAAGAGGGGATATTCATCGCTTTGCGGTATTTAGCAACCGTACGACGTGCAATTGAAATCCCTTCATCTTCTAAAATTCCAACAATGGCATCATCGGAGAAAACGTTCTCTAGTGCTTCCTCTTCGATCAATTTTCTAATCCGTGCTTTAACGGCTTGTCCAGAATGTTCCATACCGCCATCGCTGCTGCCCAAAGAAGAAGAGAAGAAGAATTTGAGCTCATGAACACCGCGTGAGGTCGCCATATATTTATCTGTTGTGACACGAGAGACAGTGCTTTCATGTAAGTCGACTTCTTTTGCAATATCTTTAAGGACAAGTGGCTTCAAATACTCAACACCGTAAAGGAAGAAGGCTTCTTGTTGTGCCACAATCTCAGTGGCAACCTTGAGGATACTTTCCGCACGTTGATCAAGTGCACGTGCTAACCACGAAGCGGCATTAAAGCGATCTGTGAGATATTCTTTTTCTTTCTTATCACGCGATTTTTCTTTGATCGTGGCATAGTATTTTCTATTGATTAAAATCTTGGGTAAGCTATTAGGATTAAGCTCAACCACCCACATTTTATCACCTGACTCCTTGGCTTTTGCGCGGCGGACCAAGACATCAGGAATACGTGTTTGAGAAACAACCTCTCTAAAATCAGAGGCGGGCCGTGGGTTGAGTGTACGAATTTCACTCAAGAGCGCGCGCAAGGTTAAGTCATCAACATTACACACCTGTGCCAATTTCTTGTAATCATGTTTTTGGACCAATTCAATATTTGCAAGTAGTGTTTGCATTGTTTCACTCAGGCGATCACGCTCTTTGAGTTGTATGGCCAAACACTGTGCAATATCTTCTGCAAAAATGCCGGGAGGGTCAAATTGTTGCACGCGTTCTAAAACATCGAGAACACTTTCATTGTCACAATTCAAACTTTTAGCAATCTCTTTGGTTTTGCCTTTAAAAAAGCCATTCTCATCCAAACCATCCATCAACATTTGTGCGATAATCCGATCATGAGGATCAGCAAGTTCTAGAGTAATCTGCTCAGATATATGTTCAAAAATACTGGGTGTGTCAGACAATCGGTTTTCTAATGAGTAATCAGCTGACTCAAAAGAGCGTGAGCCACCACTGCCCACATCTTTCCAAGATAAATCGGAGGTTTGCACTGATCCGTCTTGAGAAGAGGGCCCGGCTTGATCATCTTGCCAAACATTTGAATAATCAGCATCAAGATAATCATCTTTATTTCGAGGCTCGGCTTTTTCTATTTTCTCACTGCTCTCTTCTGGCTCTGTACGGTCAAGCTCTTGGCCGTTATCAATTTCAAGAAAGGGATTGGATTGAATTTCTTGCCTCAGATGCGCAGCCAAGTCCATATTACTCATTTGTAACAACGAGATGGCATGACGCAGCTGTGGCGTCATGACTAAACCTTGTGTTTGTTTGAGCTCTAAGTAAGGACCCTTAGGCGTATTCGACTGACTCATACGCCTAAGGGTAATGGAAAATTTTTAAAATATATTAAGAGAAAATTTGTCTAACAAGCTGGAACGCAAGCTGTGTAATCCAATGGATTGTATTTTTGAACATCTGCTCTAAGTTTTTCAATAATTAGATTAACGTCAACATCATCATTGTGATATTCTGTTTCACAGAGCTCACATTTCGCATCTTGGAAATTTGTGTAAGTTTTAGTTTCATTTTTAAAACTACCACCACGCTTGTTATGCGTGAAAGTAATCTCAATAGCTTCAAATCGCCCGTTTTCATCCAAACGAATTTTATGCTCTGCTGCAATACACATAATCTAACCTTTTTGTTATTAGCATCAGAGGCAGACCATAACTGATTCGAGGCTGATCATAAAACAAAACGTGTTGCGCACCGCAACAAAACAATGATGCGCTGCGCAAAGATTGAGGCGCTGTTAATAATCAGTTTCGGCCCATTCGGCCTGTGTCTTGGATAATAAAGCTTTTAATGCATCGAGCATAGACTGATCATCGTCAATACCTGAATAGGCGGGAATAGATGTGACATTGTCAGGCAGTAACTCTGGCTTAAAGACTGGAGCCTTTTTTCCATAGCTCTTCTCATAGTGAACACAAAGATCAAGAATTCTGACGTTAATTAAGTCATGAAATTGGTATTGTGTTGCTGCATCGATAGCGTACCATTCACGAACATGGGTTTTATCGTAATATTCTTGGTCTCTTGAGTTCCATACCCCTTTGCCGTGCATACGGTAAACGGAAAGCAAACCGTTCATAGACATGATTTTACCCCCTTTTGAGGCAAAAAGGGCGGACATTGTCATGTCGTTAAAATAGACTTTATCTTGCATAAAATCAGGAAGGAAAAACCCATC